>JANQPW010000623.1 GCA_028285285.1 Silvanigrellales bacterium | reverse complement strand
GGTCATTGCTGAGTTCACTTTTTGGATATGAAAATCACCCCGGAGCAGAACCCCAAGAGCTCTCTGAACTCTACACACATTGGAAGACCATGATCTTAGAATCTGAGGTTTTGGCGAGCAAAATCTTCACCCCCAAACGCTCCCGGTTCTCAAAAACAAAACGAACACGAGACAGCAGTCGAAAGCACGTTTCGAACTTCTTTTCAAACCTCCTCAAAGAAAGGGAGCAGCGCGAAGCAAGACAGAACACCTCACTTGCCGATGCTATCAATGGCTTGCCAGAGACCTTCGACGAAGTCAGCCGCGTCGACGAAATGATCACCCTCTTTGCCGCAAGTCATGAAACCACAGCCAATTGTCTCAACTTCACAATTCTCCACCTATGCCAGAGCAAAAACTATCTGGAGGCTTTGCGAAACGCACCGCTAAAACCAACTGACAGCAACGACCGCCGTGTTTTGCGCGCAGAGTGGCTCAGGGCCGCCACCTTTGAGGGGCTCCGCTTGTCTCCTCCCGTGTGGCTGCTTCCCCGCAGCGTGGCTACCGACGGACTTGAAATCAACGGTCACAAGATCCCGAAAGGTTCTCTTTTGTTCATCAGCCCCCTCGTCACACAAAGGCAACCGAGGTATTGGGTTCAAGGCATAACGGCCGACCAAAGTTCCCAACTGTGGAACGCCACCAGCGAGTTTGACCCGCGTCGCTTTTTGCCTCCCAACAAAGACTCTGGACTTGAACCAGGCCCTGGCATCAGATCCACAAAGGCCTTTTTGGCTTTTGGCTATGGACACCGTGCCTGCCCCGGTCGACCACTGGGGCATGAGGATCTGATCACAATGATCGACACCCTCACCTCGCACTTTGATTTCGAACGGGCAGACACAGAAAAACCTGATTTCACGGCAACCTTCCTTTATCGACTGCACAATCTCAAAATCAAAGTTAGAAGGAGGAGTCGGGAGCAATGACAAGGTTTAGGGTAACGACACACGTTTCTCATTTTGCTATCGTGGTTGTTTTTTTGTTCTTCCTTCCGTCTTGCAAGATCAGAAGTGTCGAGTCTCTTTTTTCTGAAGACAAGCCTTCCCCAAGCTATTCGGTCTATCGCTCGGGGAACAGATATAAGCACTCCCACAATGATCATTTTCTTGACGTGATTCAGCCAATTTTTTCGAAACGCTGTGTGACGTGTCACTTTTGCACTGTGGGTCCCTGCCAGATCAATCTCACTGACTTCGAGATGATACGGCGAGGCGGCCACCCCCACAACCCTTATAAGCTCGGAGTGGGAACCCGAAGGGTAGAGCCCACACGGCCTGAAGACCAGCTTTCTGTCTTGCAGTGGAGAGAGCTCGGATTTTATGACATTCTCTCCACAAAAAACACAGACTCATCTTTGCTCCTCGAGTCGGTCACGGAAGGCCTCAACAACTCCCCCCAGAACCCTCACTTTTCTGAAGAAACAGCAAGACAGCGAGCTCTCGATCAAAAAAACACCGTCTGCCCCACCAACACAGAGTCTTATGAAACCTTCACCAGAGCGAAGCCCATCAGGGGCATGCCATGGGGACTGCCCTCTCTCACTCAAGAAGACACGACGATTCTCAGAAAATGGACCTTGATGGGCTCTCCCGGACCAAAATCAAGCGAAGACTCCAGGCTTGATTCAGAGCCGCTGAGTGATTCCATTCTTGCCTGGGAGCGCTTTTTGAATGGAGACAGCCGAGACTTCAAAAGACAGTATGTGGCGAAGTACATCTTTGAGCACACCTTTTTGGCACGGTATCATTTTGAAGAGGTTCCAGGTGAGTTCTACAGCCTTGTTCGCTCCTCAACTCCACCCGGACAGAAAATTCAGAAAATCAACACTGAGGTTGTGACCGATGCTCCACCAGCAGAAGTTGAACGTGTGTACTATCGCTTCGTCAAGGAACAGGGGGTCGTGGAGCTTGCAACTCACGCTCTCTTCAGAGTGAACACAGCAAAGCTTGAAGTGCTGGGTGAGGTGTTCTTCAAGACAGACTGGAATGTCGACTCCCCACCTCTTTACTCGCACAACCCTTTCGAGTGGTTTCACAAAATTCCTGTGGAAGCCCGGGCCTGGTTCATGAGGGAACACACGCGGATGCTCTACCAGTCTTACGCCCGTGGCCCCATTTGCTTCACCCGCACAGCGACATATGGTGGCGCCGATAATTTCGTCACTTTTTGGCTCAAGCCCGAGGTCGACCCCACAGTTCAGGTTCCTGATCTGGGTCTTGGAAACTACGAATACTTCTACAGGAAGAGCCACTCTTTGGAGTTGAAAGAGATCGAAAATGTGGTCACCAACTGGGGGGTGCACCGCTACAAAGCTGCATTTGAAAAAACATTGAGAGATGTTCTTGGTGCGCGCGACCAAAACAAAGGTGGGCTTTCTCTTGACGATATTTGGATGGGCGGGCCCAACAAAAACCCCAATGCATGGACCCACTCACTGCGTCACGACACCAGCACCCAGTTTTTCACAAGCAAGCGCTCCACACTCCCTGGCCGGCCGCAATCGGCATGGGTTTTGACCTACGCCAACTTTGAGCGCATTTTCTACAACGCTGCGGTTCACTTCAAGTATTTTGGCAGCCTGCTCCATCAAATGCAGACCTTTCACTGGCAGTCGACCGTTCGAACCGAGTCAGAAGATCTCTTCATATCTCTGCTGCGGGACCCCAAAATGAGAATGAAGGTTCGAGGCAACTACACTTCAAAATTCACCTCACCCTTTCTCAAGCTCAACCGGTATTACCCTCAAGGCAGAACCGCCCACATTCCCATAGAATGGAGGAAGAGAGAGCATCTTTTTGACGATGGTGAGTTGATGAAGGAACTTCACAAACGCATGGGTCCTGAGATCACCGGAGAAAAAGACCGACTGAACAACTGGCCAGAAGATGACCTTCCCCAGAAGATCGTTCCTGGAAAAAACAGCCAGGAGCAGTTTGAATCGGGTCTTCGAACCCTCACAGGACGCCCAGGGGGCTTTGTTCGTCACCTTCCCCAGGTGTCTCACTTGATTTTTGTGGAGGAGGGCAAGAGAAAACTCTACACTTTAATTGTGGACAGAGCTCACAAAGAGCACAAGTTTGTGGTAACCGGAAATCTGAGCCTCTCGAGATTGCCCCACCTCGACACCTTGAAGGTGGTGCCAGGCCTCATGGGAGCCTTTTCCTATTTGATTCTCATTGTTGACCACAAACGTGCAGGAGACTTTCTCCAGGGAGTAGCCAAAGTTTCCAAGCCCAAGCACTGGCAGGAGCTGGCCAAGCAATTCAAGGTTTCCAGAAATGCGCCACAGATCTGGGACGAATTCGACTGGCTCAATCGTTGGCAGGCTGAGAATCTAGGAGCAGAAGCGGGAATTTTGTCATTGCGGCACTACGACAGCCCCGAGTCTTTCCACTAGGCTTAGAGGTTGAACTCTGCAAAATCTAAGTGATAGCCTGTTGCAAAGGAGTTTCTATGCATGGCCTCGACGCAATCGATCCCGGAAGAGAAATTGACTGGGGAAAGACCTCTGCAGACTATGCCCGCTTTCGACCTGGCCCTCCTGAAAGCTACTACAAAAAGCTCAACGCACTTGACGTTGGAACACAAGGCCAGCGGATTTTAGACCTGGGAACGGGTACCGGCGTCTTAGCCAGGACCTTCGCCAAAAGAGGAGCTCGGGTGTTTGGAACGGATGTTTCCCCCGAGCAGATCAAAATGGCCGAGACCCTTGCAAAGTTGCAAGAGCTTGATGCTCAGTTTCAGGTTGCTCCGGCAGAGAATCTCCCTTTTGAACCGCAAAGCTTCGATGCCATCACAGCCAACCAATGCTGGCTTTACTTTGACAAAGAGAAGGTGGTTCCCGAAGTGAAAAGACTGCTCAAGCCGGGAGGAGTGCTGGTCACCAGCCACTTCAGCTGGCTCCCACTTGTTGATCCGGTGGCCGGTGCCACAGAACAGCTCATTTTGAAGCACAATCCCCAATGGACAGCTGCGGGTTATCTCGGGCGCATCCCCGCATTTCCTACTTGGGCACAAGGAAACTTTCTCTTAAAAGGAATGTTTTACTACGACGAAGCTATCCCATTTACAAGGGAATCTTGGCGTGGGAGAATTCGCGCTTGCAGAGGAGTTGGTGCAGCGCTTTCCGAGGCCGCGGTGGAGCAATTTGATCGCGAACATGACGAGCTGCTCAAACAGTTGACGGGTGAGAGTTTTGAGATTCTTCACAGAATCGACGCACATATTTTTGTGGGTGAAACTGATTTTTAAGACCGGAAAGGGGAGAAAGTGAAGCCTTCACAACGAGCCGCACATTGGACAACCTCTTTGCTCGCTGTCAGCTTTCTACTCCTCTCTTGCACACCTTCCAAAAACTCCCCGGCCCAAGACCGTTCCTTCTCCAAAGCTGCTTCTGCTGAAACTGAGACTCAGAGAAAGTCGGACTTTCTCTGGTGGTATTGGACCAAGGAATCTCGGACGGCAGCCAGCGTGCTTCTTCTTGGCCAAGATGGCCCCATGTATCAAGACTTGGCCAACGACGGGCTCGACCTGGCGAGGTTCAATGAAGGTTTCCCCTGTTCCTTTGCTCAAAGGAACAGCTCGATCCTCGTGAGCCACCATTCCGCACTTTTTGAGGTCGAAAAAGGCTGTGATGTTCTTGAACTCCAAAGAGTGTTGGCAAAACGCTACCCCCTCGTGAAAATTCTCGCGGCCCACCGAAGTGAAAAAAAACTCAATGATATGGCGAATGTGCTAGGCCAAGACTGGGAAAAATTTGCAGAGCTGGCTCAGAGTCTCGACCAATCCGGGTCGGTGTTTTTGGACATGCGAAAGCAGGGGGAAGAAGAGCCGGAGAACAAAAACCGATATTCCCTCCACGCCCTGCGCGAGCTGCGAAAGCTACCTGGCTTCGAAAAACACAACCGGCACTCCCGATCAGCCTATCTTGAAGATCTCCTTAAAGAAGCAGAGGCCTCAGAAGCACTGCTGAAAAGCTTTGTGAACTTGAGCAACGACCTGAGAAGCAGAATCAAAGAGATCAGCAAAGAAAAAGGAAACTCCACGGATCTGAAATATAAAGTCACCCTCAAGATGGACTGTGGCAACAAACCCTATGTGGAACACTACAACACCAACGCTGGCGAGATGAGGTGGGCTCCCATCGCAGGATCTCGGTTTGCCTCTCTCATTTTGTGGACGACCCTGCTTCGAGCCATCGACAACCGGGGAGTCGACGCCGTTCTCGACACCTGTGTTTTACGCAAGGATCCTGTGATCCAGCAACTTTAGCTCTCCCTCTTTCTTCAACGCACGCCGCACTTGGTGCGATCTCAAAAACGATCTGGAGAAAACAAGAACACATTTGCGGAAAAATCCACGGCTGTTCCATTCAAGCGCCAACAGCGATGAGATGAACGAAACGCACGGGACCAATATTGAACGGCGCAGAGCGTGGGGCTGAAACCATAAGGTGAAACCTGGACGCTTGTGGAAGACAGGTCAGGGTAGCGACTGGGAGGAGGTGCTGAGAGGGTCCAAGATCCCAGCGAATTGCGCGTGACCACTGGCGTGCTCCACAAGTCTCGATAATGTGCAGGTACCGAATAAGGCGTTGAAGAGCTGGGGTTCCGAATTTCAACATAGTTAGCCGCCATTTCAAAAGTGTAGTTCCCCATGAAGATGCTATAGGGAAAATCACGCCTGCGCCCTTGCATGTCCCAACAGAGCACCTGAACTTTTCGCGCAAAATCAACTGTGTGATCGTCTTGCACAGCGACCGGTTGGCAAACTCCAGGTGTGGAGCCATAGGTGGTGATGAGGGGCACAGTCTTTTTGTAGGACTGCAAACCCAGGAACGAAACGGTTGTGTGACCGATTCCGTGCCTTTCCACATCAATTCTTTGCGAGGTTGGATTGAAGGAGTAGGTGTCTGGAGCGGCTGCACTCGAGTTCACCCATGCGTATGCAAAAACACCATGAAACTGCACACCTCGACGGGTTCCCATCACAGAAAAAGCAGAGTCTTTTCGAACACCGTGGTTGTCAAAACAAAGCACCCGTGCATTGAGTCCGTCACTCCCCACGTACCAATTTCTCACCTGACAGGTTGTGGGGTTTCGGTTGTAGGCCGTCACCTGAATGTTTCCACCTTGGGTACCCGAAGTCATTCCAAGAAACCGAACAAGGTACTGACCTGTTCCCTCTCTCACCACTGAGATGGAACTTCCCCGTGACATGTAACCATAAGCACTGGGGTTGGCGATCGTTCGATTGCCGCTTCCGCTATACCACGCAAAGCCATGGGCCGCTCCAAAAGCTACGGATTCCCACAGGCCGAATATGCCTAACGCCAACATAGCCATTTTTCCGTGACTCATTTTTTTCTCCTCTGACAGGTCGGATGGATCAGATTCTGTGACCTTGAATTTACGACCTTGACGCCTCTTCACAGAGGCAGAGATGACACCATCAAAGTTTTGAACCTCTCTTGAAATCAATCGAGGCCTTTAAATCGAAGACCAAGCGGCTTGGATTTCAACAAATTTCAAGATAAGGTCTGTGGAATTCCACTCCGAGCTGCCAAATCAGGACTGAAACCGATGGCTCCCAGCACGCACTACAAGAACCTAGAATCGAAATGGGCAAGGGAATACCCTTCGACCAAAGACGCCGCCGAAGTCTGGAGCTTCTATGAGGAGTGTGGCTACCAAGATCCGCAGAAGACTTTGAAATCGATTCTCGACAAGGCACAGTGGAACAAGGAACGCGTTCTTGACCTTGGGTGTGACACCGGCTTCATGCTCAAGTTTATATGTGACAACCGCCCCTCACTCCACGGCTTTGGTATCGACATCAACACGAGAGCTATTGAACAGGCGAAGTCTCGCTTTCCAGAGTTTCAATTCGAGACCTTCGACGGACTGACCCTGCCTTTTCCAGGCAAGCACTTTGACTTGGTTTTCGTCAGTGCCGTGGTCAAGCACGTTCGTTACGAAGACAGAAGCCACGTGTACGGTGAGATCAAAAGGGTTGCCAACCAAGTCTTCTTCATTGAGGCCGACTCAAAGCAAAAGGAAGAGGTGGCGCATGGCAGTTGGACCTTCTACAACTCCCACTTCGAAAAGGAGTTTCAGGAGCACTTTGAACCCATTTCTGTGGTTCACGAAGCCGGAGATCTCCTTGGGCTGTATTCGTGCCAGTAGAGGTGGCCTCTCATTTCCACTAGCCGACCAAAAGTCTTTTGAAAAAGACCGGCACTTGCCCAAAAAACTGCACATTTTCTCTTTTTTCTTTTTTCCGGCTGGCGCCTGGACTATGAGCGCCAAGAAATCAATTAGGGGCCACCAGTCAGAGAGGAAAGAAAGTGATGAGAAGATTTGCTCTGTTCTTTTGTGTTCTTGGAGTTTCACCAGCGGTTTTTCAAGGTTGTGGAGATCCGGCTTCCAACGATGGCAACGAGGTGCTTTTCAGAAATGCCAAAAGCATTCGCTTGAGGCAAGACAGCTGGTTCAAAGCTGAAAACCGCCGATCTTCCGAGCTCTATTCCAACCAAAAGTGTTTCCTCCAAGGCGGAACCCGTTATACCCTTTCGAGCAGCCCAGAGTCAGCAGCGGGAGATCACTTCAGGGTGCGCATCAGCGGTCTGTCAGACTGCTCCTTCAGTGTGGGCTACATCTATGGCGCACACTTCGACTTCGTTGGCCACGGTCGCGGACGTGATCGAGGTCGTGGTTCAACAAACTCCACAGAACTTCCGAACTGTGCACGCGAACTTGACCACATGCCCGGGGTCACGGTGAGTGAGGCCTTGTCGGCCTGCTCTCGCTCATCCTGGCCTCAGGCTCTCCCAGCATGCGCTCGGTCGCTCGACCACATGCCCGGTGTGACAGCAGACGAAGCGATCCACTTCTGCAGCCAATCTCGTTCGCCCAATCAACTTCCCCAGTGCACACGAGAGCTCGACCATATGCCGGGAATCACTGCGAAAGAAGCCATTCAGACTTGTCTGAATGGCGGAAGGCACGCGAGTGCCCTTTCCCAATGTGTGAGAGAGTTGGACGCCATGCCGGGGGTCACAGTCAGCGAGGCCATCAATGTCTGCGGCCGATCGAATTACCCCGACGACCTTCCCCAGTGTGTTCGGGAAACTGACGCCTTGCCTGGAATCACTGTGAGGGAAGCCATCGCGAGATGCCTGTGAGTCAGTCGTCGAAAAGCTTTCGAACCAAAGGAATAAGATCAACCTTGAGATCAACCCCGTCTCCATAGGGGTTGTTTTCAGCTTTAATGAAGTCCAACTTCTGGAACAAGCTCTTCACTGCGTTTTGGGCGCTACCAATTGCCACGACCACCTCAACAACAATGGGAGTGGGATCCCTCAAAGGGTCTACTTCTAGGATCTCGCGAATTTTACCCATCACACTTTGCTGAAGACTCGCATTCCGGAAAGGTTTGAGCACGCGGTGAAGGAGGCGCCCACCCTCCTCTTCTCGAAAGAAGCGGATAACGCCATGATCAAGCAGGCTGTCTGCCTCAAGAAGGGCCTGCGCAACCGTCTTTTCGAGGCCCGCAGCAACATTCGCCTCAAGGGGAACCGTGTGCACATAGGCTTTCCAGGCACCGGCTTCATTTCTCTGTTCCAATTGGGTGCGTGAATTCACCTCAACCACCTGACCTCTTGGCCCGTTTCCGTATTGGATTTTCTCGAAGAGGCTCACAATGAGCTTCTTCTCAGCTTGATGAGCAGACCATGCACTCCCCCGAATGCGCTCCCTGAGGGCCGCAGAGTCGCCAGGCACGAGAGCATCCAATGCAGAACTGAAAACGAGACTCCTTTTTCCACCCGTTTCTCGAGAAGGAAGAGCAGCTTCATCGCCAGGGCCCATGACACCAGGAGCCTCCAGAAGATCACCTTGTGCCGGGCTCACGGGCCGAGATACTGAGTGATCGGTCAATGGTTTTCCCTTCGACTCATCCTTTTCTGACTTGAATTCCTGAGCCGTCTCTATGGGCGGAGACTCGGAGGATTCTGAGCCGGGATTGAGGAGGACCACTGACAGAGGGCGCCGAGAAGATCTGTCTCCCACTCCTTCAATCGGAGGCTCAAGATCGGTTTGATGCACCCAGAAAAGAAAAAGTCCGTGCAAAAGGACAGAGATAACAGCCGCTGCCCACAGATGCCCCGTTTTCAACTGCAGCAACATCTCCCTCCTCGTGTGCACAAACAGGTCAACACCGCCAAGTCAGCGTCGCCACAAAGGGAGAAGCGACAACTTCTCCAGCTTCTCAGAGGGCAGCTCATCTGCGCTCACACGGTTCCACCCCTTCTTCGGAAGGGCCAGGATGAAACTCTGCTCCCAGTGCTCAGACCTTGGCAAATGATTGTTTGGGATCTTGTTCCACCGCCCACTCACAAAAAGCTGATCTTTGCCAAGGAAGACTTGCTCTCCAGAGTCTGCCCGATCAGCTCCGAAAACAAACTTCTCCCGAAGCTCAAGACCGTGGGTCAGACTGAGAAGAATGGCCTGGCTTCCTCCATCCCAGCTTCCAGAGTCAACATGATGCCTTGCTGTTTCTCCAGTGACGTAAACTCCACTTTCGTCACAGGCCACCCCATGCGCTGAATCATCTTTCACGAAGTCAAAGGTCTTTTGGATCTTCAATTCCAGGCTTAAAAGATCTACGGCACCGATCCAAATATCAGACTCTTCGGAATCATTTGGTTGGGGGTCAATTTTTCGATCAGTCTCTCCAACAAAATACCCAAGATTTCCGCATGTCTTGATGTCACGTATGAAAACTCTCTTTCCAGGATTTATCTCTCTAGAAGCAATCTTCTCACCCAAAGGCGAGAGATGCTTGAGCACAATCGCAGTTTCTTCAACTTCCCTGCTGCGCCTGAGTTTTGGAACAGCAACAAGAACGCCATCGTCGGTTCTGGCTGTCTCTGCATTTGTCGCAACGGCCCAAAACTGATCGTCACGTGGTCTCTCCCATATGGGCTCAACCCACAGCCTTTTCCCATCGGCCGCAAAGCCCCACAACTCCACAAAGCCACAGCTGGCGACCGTGACGGAGTAGCCATCTCCATTGGGCGTGGGCTCCAGCTCAAGAC
>JANQPW010000622.1 GCA_028285285.1 Silvanigrellales bacterium | reverse complement strand
TTCTTGAGCTGGGCGGGAACAACGCCATCATTGTGACCCAAAACGCCAACCTGAAACTGGCTCTTCCGGCCATTGTCTTTGGCGCCGTGGGAACAGCCGGGCAGCGCTGCACAACAACCCGGCGGCTCATCGTGCACCCCAGCCACTACGAGGAGCTCAAGAGCAGCTTAGTGAAAGCCTATGGGAGCCTTAAGATTGGCAACCCGCTTGATGAAAACAATCACGTTGGGCCGCTCATCGATAGTGACGCTGTGGCTGCCATGCAATCTGCCATTTCCACTGCAAAGGCTGAGGGAGGCAAAGTGCTCACCGGAGGAGATGTTCTTGAAGGCGACACCTATGCGTCTGGATGCTATGTGCGGCCATGCATTGTTGAAACCGAAAGCACCAACCCCATGGTTGCCGAGGAGACATTTGCGCCCATTCTCTATGTTATGAAATACGATGGAGATCTCAATCAAGCGATTGCACTGCAAAACAGCGTGCGTCAGGGTCTGTCATCATCCATTTTCACAGACTCTCTGCAAGAAGCAGAGCAGTTTTTGAGCTGCAATGGCTCTGACTGTGGCATAGCCAACGTGAATATTGGAACCTCTGGAGCAGAGATTGGAGGAGCATTTGGTGGTGAAAAAGAAACAGGCGGTGGTCGCGAATCAGGTTCCGATGCATGGAAGGGCTACATGCGTCGGCAAACCAACACCATCAACTACTCTCGTGAGCTGCCTCTGGCACAGGGAATTAAGTTTGACTTGGGCTAGACTCTTCAAATCAACAAACTGAGCGCAGCGAGATACTTATAGTTTGGGTCTCGTTGAGAAGTGCCGATCTCTTGTTGTGAGAATATGAAGCGCAGCTACAAATGCATCGAGGCCAACCTCAGCAACCTTGTCCTGATCTTTGGCCACCATCCCTGACATTTGGAAGAGGGTGTGAGTCTGGGCTGTTTTCAGACCGTCCTCATTGAGATTCATGAGCAAGCGGATGCCTTCCAACTCTCGATCGGTGCGCAACTCATGACCGCCTAAAATATAGACCTCATCATCTGAGCCTGCGGGATTGCGCGCCACACCGATGAGGTAAACGGGGATGGAGTCTTTTGCAATGTAGACTTCATCATCTTTTCCCTCTGGGCAGTAACCTTTGTCGATGCGAAAGGTGTCGAAGTTCCGAACCTTGGGAACGAAAACGGAGCTTTTAGGGTTGCTCAAATTGTGCCGCTTGATTTCTGCAAGAACCTTCTCCTTATACGAATTGTCCCTCTCACCCTGCATGCTGCAAAATCGATAGCCCTTGGGGGGGAGACCGTTACGGAATTGCGTTCTCAGGGCCGCTCTGTCCTCTTTGATTGCCTTAAGATCACTCTGCATTTCTGCCGCAAGATCATTATCATCATAGATTCTCTGGAACATTTTTTTGCGAAGAGAGGGCATCACGTTCAGGCTAGCAAAGGCAACCGGAACTAAAAGAAACTTCCATCTTCCATTGGCGGTATTTCCCTGCAGGTTGTGGAGGATCGAGCGCATGTGGTTCACACTGTTGTCGTCAGCCACCTTAAAATCTCGGACGTTTTCATCGCGCTCAATGATTTCAACCCGCTGCGGATCACCCTCTTGATCTACGATCTGAACTGCCGCGGGCTGAGCCGTTCCAGGAGGTGGGGGCACAGGAGACACATTTGGCGGCACAAATGCTATGGTATACACGCCAATCGCAAACAGAAAACCCACTGCAGTGTTCAAGACCCGAAACAAGAGCTTGTCTTCCTGATCCATGTATTGGGCACCGAGCGCCAAACGTCGTTGGTCCAGAGTCAGAGATCTACGTGGCTCCTCACCAAACTGATCCCCTGACTCCCGGGCGCTCGAGCTAGAGGGTGCCTTCAGCACACACGACTGCAGCAAGATCGCCAAAACAACACAAAAGATTCTTCTGAAGTTGAAAGACATAGACCCTTCCCATTCTCGTCAACCGCACTGCTGAGAGGTCGGAGCCTTCAAGTGAAAACTGAGAAGAATTCCGTACCATGAAAATCTTGCCTCTTCAGGCTGTCAGCTTTTCTCCGATGCACCCATAGACCTCTCGTGAAAGAACTGCGGATGCAGCTTCATCGAAAATTCACCATTCTCGCCATTACCGCCGCAGCGTGTGTGCCGCTCTCACGTTCGAAACAAGCACAGAAAGGCTCAAATGCAAACCAGGGATCAGCCGAGCTGAGCTGCAAACACCATCCTGGTGCGCTCAAGAAAGACTTGCTCACAGACATCAAAGGAACATACAAACGCCTTCGCGAGCAAGACGCTCCCACTCTCCAAAAGTACGGCAGTGCCTGGTGCCATTCCTTCAGGGCCATTGCTCCCCGGTTCAAAGAGCAACCCAAGCGATGGAAGCGCAGGCTCGAGCAGCTCGAATCCGCCGCCGCTGAATTGAAAAGGCTGGGTCCTATCAACTCAAACAACGGAACAGAACTGCTGAATTCTGAGCCCTTAAAAAAGTTTTGGAATCTCACATTTGCGAAAAGGTTCAGAGAGGTTCCAGATTCACTCAAGACGGCGATAGCATCAGATCTTGAAGACTTCATACAAATGTTGAATTCCCCCAGGCAGTCCGCGCTATGAAGCTGCATTTGAATTTCTGGTCAAGCGGCTAGTGGTTCTTGAAAGAGACGAAGAGTTCCAAAAGATGCAGAAAGCACCTTGCGAACCAGATAAACGCTGAAGTTTGCGAACCAAGTATGCCCAACCTATGCAACGCCTGATCAATGAGCTCCTTTTGATGTTCAGTGGTCAACTCTTTTGGACGAAAGTATGACATCGCAACAAGGCTCCAAATACAAACCACATCTGGTCGAAGTTCTTCGTTGAGTCTATTTGAATCTGGCCAGCAGCTGAAGTGTTTTTGGACAAGGGCGAAGAAACTAAGGATCTATCCAAAAACCGAGGAGATCAAGGAGCGACCGACTGACGTGTACGCGAGAAAGGTACACGAGGGAGGTCGGAACGAAGAGATTCGATGATTTTTTGATAGATCCTAAAGAAGAAAGGTCCCATTCTTCTTGATTTCAAACAATATAGGAGAGTCAGGACAAGGATCTAAGTAGTCCTCAAGAGCCACAGGCACAGCGTCGCAGTATGGAATGCACTGATACGCGAGAACGTTGAGCAAAGAACTTTCATGAAAACGACTTTTGCCAAAGTCTCGGGAAACAATCGCGAGATCGATATCGCTATCTGGCCTATGGTTTCCCTTTGCCCGAGATCCAAAAAGAATCGCGCCATCAAAATGAATGGACTTTTCCCTCAAAAGCTCTCTGAGAATCACGACTCGTGACTTCAGTTCTGTGATATCCATTTCAACACTTTCTTTCCCTCGAGAAGGTACTTGTGAGCAAATTCTTTGGTGGCAAGCTTCTCAAACTCCCTTTTGACATCCGGGTACCTCGCCTCCAAATTGAAATCATTGATTTCCCCAAGAAGAGTCACAATGTCTTTTGGTGAACTGACTTCAAGCTTGGTGAGTAAATGCAAAAGGTTGTGGGTGTAAGGCGCATGTTCTTTCGTTTTTTTCACAACCCGAGCCTTCAGAGCTTTCTCAACCGCAAGATGCAAAAAAAAGAGTCCTGCAGCGTAGCGATCAGTTGAAGTGATGATCTTCTCCGCCGTTTGAAAGTCAGACTCCGACCCTTCGGTCCAATAGGCAATCTGAATGGCAAGTTTTTCAGAGTTCAAAACCACTTCAAATGTGCTTTCCTTTGAGTTGAGAACCAGATGATATTTTGAATCAATATCCTGGAGAAAGCAATTTCATTGCTTGGAGTGACCGGAAAGCCCATCAGAAGCAGAGGAAAGGGGATGTTCTGTCGAGAGCATCCCCACCCTTGAAGTCATCCAAATCCGAGCGGAAGCTTACCGCTCAACAAGCAGATACGTTTCCCTGAAATCGTGCTCGTCTCCGCCGTAGGGAATGAAACACTTGTCATACCCGGGATGGAACCTTCCGGGCATCCACTCCCCAAAGAGAAAAGACGTG
>JANQPW010000618.1 GCA_028285285.1 Silvanigrellales bacterium | reverse complement strand
TTCTTGAGGTATCACGATGTGAGTGGGTTCCGCATGATCGGTGGGGCAGCCCAGAAAGGGTTCCGTGTTTGAAGGGGGTGGTTGAAGTGGTGGAAAAAGGAGCTTGATGTTGCTTGCGGGTGGCGCACCGCAGCTCCCCAAAGCTGTGATGGTCCCCATTCCTAAGAAACAGAGCCCCTTCAACTTGAGAGACATGGACCGTTCTCCTCCAGCACAGATTCAGTTGGATTTGTCTGTTCCACCTTGCCATGGCGAACGTGAAACAAGGGGTGAAAATCTCGGTTCCCAGGCTGGAGGGGGGTGGGGAGGGCGGAAGTTTTTTCCTCTGTCTTATTTGAGAGACGATGTGGTTGCGTCGCGTAAAGAAAGAGTCTGGAGATCAAAAATCGCTCGTCCATATTCTTTCCCGGCCACGGACGGATCACCTGTGGCTTCTGCGCTCTTTGAGGTGTGGATCAGATCACCGAGCCCTGAGAAGATCACTCCAGACTCGTCGCGACCCACCTTTTTAATGGTCGTGGCTTCGGCTGTTGTGCCGGCGATCTGTTCTCCGGTGATCACGACCACATCAACGTCTTTGTGTTTGATCAAGTCTGGAGCCCAGTTTTCGAGGGCTCGCTTCTCATGGCGCGCAGAATCAGGGTGAATGTGAATGGCGACAACTTTCAGGTCAGCGTCGAGGCTTCGCATGGTGCGAGAGGCCTGTTCGTAGTCTGCAGGGCAGAGAACTTGCGTGCAGGCTGAGTCTGGCCCAGACAGCAAAGACGCAAAGGCCACCCTCACACTTTTTCCCTGAACCAATACTGTCTTGCGAGCCAACAGGTCACCGGTTGTGGGGTTGGTAATGGTTGTTGGCAAATCTGTGCTGTTTCTGAGGCCATGGCTGACGAGCTCCGGAAAGACGCTCTGCACCTGGTTGGCGTACTGCAGGGTTGTGTCGGCGGCGACTTGTCCAAAATCGTCCGATTTCAAGCAGTCTGTTGCATGGTCGCTGGCCAAAGCAATCATATTGAAGCCAGAGCGAACCAGATCCACGAGTGTCTGTGGGTGAACGACCAAGCTTGTGGAGGGATCCCGAAGGCTCGCACACCGCGTGGCAAGAGCTCCCTCAAGAGTGGTGAGGTTGAGGTGTCCGAGATTTTGCCCAATTCCCTCGAGTTTTCGAGCGACACTTCCGGTGCTTTGCATGGAGTGATTGAGTGTGAAAGGCACAACACTCGTCGTGCGCTGGTTCCATTTGCCAAAGGGGTTCGGTGTGCGGAGGCCCTGGCCGTTGGCGTGTGTGGCCCAGCTCACAGACCCAAAAACGGTGAGGTGGAACTCCCCTTTTGGAAGTCTCGAGGTCGAGTCTGCTGTGAGCTTCAGGGGAGTGGGTTCGGAGGCTCCGGTGGCTGGAGCTTGCCCCGTCACGAGCTGTCCACAACTTGCCCAGAAGCTGAGAAATGCGATGGTGATGAACAGGGATGCTGCAAGGCTGCTATCCAAAATTTTATTAATAATATTCATAGCTTTCTTCCGATCTGCCAAGTTGTCCGATATTCATAGTGGACATCCAGCAATTAGTATGCCAGCTACTGTATCGAGACGGCTTCGAGTGGAGAACGATGGTCTTTGACTTTCTGATTTTTGTGGAAAAGTAATGATATGGCGCCGAGAATTCTTGCTCTTTTTCTAAGCTTCAGAGAAGCTTCTGAGGTGTCAAATGGTGCAGGCACAATGGGATAGATGAACCTTGAGCGAAGTTCAAAAAGAAGTAAATGAAGCTCTGCCGCGTCGGAAGGCTCGAAAGACAGCCGCCCGAAGGGGTGCTCAGACCCGCAGCGAAAGCTCTCTGAGTATGCCGGTCGTTCTTGTGGCTGCGTCTGCAGGAGGGGTTCAGTCACTCACTCAGCTCTTTGCTGAACTGAAGCCGGGCTTGCCCTGTTGCTTTATTGTGGTCCAGCACCTTTCTCCTCATTTTCCCACGGCATTGCCACAGATCTTGGGTCGGCGCAGCCACTACCCCATTCGCTTTGCGGAACCTGGACAAAGCCTTGAAGTTGGCGAGGCGTATCTGCTACCGGCCCGTCAGTATATGGTGCTGAAAGAAGGGCGGCTTTGCACTCTCGAACACGACAACACGCTTTCTTCTGTCTTTCATCCGGCTGATGCCCTCTTCAAGTCGCTTTCGAATGAAAACTGTAATCGGGTTATGGCTGCTGTGCTGAGTGGTAGTGGTTCCGATGGCCGTGATGGCTGCCTGGCTGTGCGAAAGTCTGGGGCAACAATTGTGGTTCAGCGGCCTGACACGTGTGAGTTTAGTGGCATGCCAGACGCGGTGATTGACGCTGCCCCCGAAACGGTCTCGTTAGAGATCAATGAGTTGGCTCGGCGCATTGAGACCTTTGTGTGTGAAGAGCCGAAACGGGGTGATGCCCGTTTGCACGAGCGGTCGGAACACCGCAGGTCAGATTCGTGGAGTCGTCTGTCGCAGCTGTTCAAGGCCCGCTATTCCATTGAAATCGAAGAGTTTAAGCAGTCTGTCTTCATGGGGGCCGTGGGCAGCCGAATGGCGTCTTTGAAGATTGCTGATTTGGAAGTTTATGTGGATCGTGCAGTGTCTCGTGCCGATGAGGTCACTGCACTCATGAGGCTCTTGCTTTCTCAGCCACTCACCAGCAAAGATCTTGTCACGCTGGTGGAGTTTGCCGAAAACACCCTTTGGCCCCTTCTCACGGCAGAAGTCAGAGACTTTGAGTGTTTGAAACTCTGGGTGATCACTGTCGATCGGGGCATTGAGGCACTGGCATTGGGAATGAGCCTTTCTCGCTATTTGACGGAAACCAATTCTCGGGCCACGTTCCGCCTCTTCTGCACTTCTATTGGGGCGCTCAGTTCACCCTACACAGCAAAAGGGGAAATTCTTCCGAGCGATCTTCAAAGGCTGCCCGTGCATCTGCTAGACGCCTGTTGCCTCACGCCAGATGGCCGTGAGTTCGTGGACCCCACCTTGAGGAGCCAGCTGATCTTTGCGGAGCACAACTCTCTTTCAGACCTTCCTTTTTCAAATGTGAGCTGTCTCTTTGCTGTTGGTTCGTTGAAGTCGTTGCAGGCCAGAATGCGCCAGAAAGTGATCTCTCGCCTTGCTTTTTCGGCTCGGGCCGGTGGCAGAATGATCGTGGCGTCGGAGGAGTCAAAGAGCCTTCCTGGCGGCGTGGAAACCATTGGAGGAAATGACCGCCTTCAGATGCTGAGAGTGACGAGTCCGCAGGAGCTGTCCAACGATCCTTATGGTGTGGGCGGAGGTCTTTATGCAAACGGTGTTGTTTCCTCTCCTTCCCTCGATCGTCGTGTGCCGACCAACAAGTGGGGGTGGGCCGAAACAGGGATGCGTGAGGCGCTTGTGGACGAGGTTGTGCGCCATGCGCGACTTTTGACTGTGGTGGTGAATCGTGAGCTGCAGGTTGTTCAAACTTTCGGAACAGTCGACGAAGTTTTTCGTGTTCCCTCGTCACAACTGGGGATGAACTTTGGCTCCCTGTTGGCTCCGTCGAGTGCCCGGCTGCTGGAAACAGAATTGACGCGCATTTTTTCGGGAGGGGCTTCAGGTGTTCTCAGTGTTATGGTGAGTTTGAGTGAAGATTCAGACTCTCAGCGCTTGAAGCTCTATCTCCGTGAGCTTTCTCTGCGTTTGGAAGGGGCACCTTTGGTGGCCATTGAAGTGAGACCTGAGCTTTCAGAAGAAGAGTCTTCTGTTGTTGAGGTGCCCCTCCCTGAGCTTCAAAGTCGTTACTCTGAGTCTGTGGCGCTTTGCGGCCAACTCAAACATGAGCTAGATGAGCTGCAGGCCCACTTGGCACATTCCACAAGCCAGCTCGAGGCAGCGAATGAGGAGCTGCAAACCGCGAATGAGGAACTTTTGGCGGGCACGGAAGAACTCCAATGCACGAATGAAGAGTTGGAAAGTGTCAATGAGGAGCTGTTTTCTGTTAATGCGGAGAATCAAGACAGAGTTTGTTCTTTGGTGGGAAAGATTGAAACACTGAAGTCAGCGCTTTGTGCCCAAGATCTGTTGATTTTGGTGTTGAACGAGGCGCTCGAAATTCAGGAGATGATTGGCCCTGCGGTGGAAGAATATGGTGTCCAAAATCGAGACATTGGGAGGAATATCGGGACACTTGCGTTTTTCGCCGATCACCGCGTGGATCGGCTGGCGGACACTGCATTGAAGTCGGGGGTGGAGCAACGCCAAAGGTTGGAAACCGCATTTGGTGCAAGTTGTTTGGTCACGGCAACTCCATTTGAAGGCCGCGCGGAGGGTTCTTCGCAGGGTCAGAGCCAGGAATGGACTTCCTCCTCGCCACTGATGGAAGCACCAAAGGGTGGAAAACCCGCGAAAAATGTCATTGTGTCGTTGTTTCTTCCTCGCTTTGTGAACCAACGGCGAGAAGTGAATGTGTGATTTCGCGGTAGTGTGTCGCCTCAAAGCCGGGTTTTTCCGCCCATGCCCCCGAGTACAACCGCAAAACGAGAGGAGGAGATCTGAATGAAAGAAACGGACCTCTCCTTCGCTAAGTCGCGGAGGTATGTGAAAACGGATGTCCTCCAGTCGCAATGGAAGAGCCTTCAGCAGAACTTGATGAACGAACTCCTTTCTCAAATCCCTGAGTCGGAGCTGAAGGAGAAAATCAGCGTTTCCCTAGGGAATGCGGATCTGTTGTTTGGTGAATGCCTTTCTCGGGTGGCGCAATATCAGGAAGAGCTCACCAACTTTGCTCTTTCAGAACGGGTTTCCTCTCAGCTCTTGACGGCCAGCTCTATTGGTATTCTGGCGTTGAGCCTTGAGGGAAGAATTGAGCGCATCAATGGCACTGCAGCCCAATACTGGCTGGAGACTGCCCCGCGCATGAAGAGAAGAGATATTTTTGACTTCATTGTTCCTGAGGATCACCGTCGACTCATGAGGGCCCTGCGGCGTTCGGTGCAAAAGCAGACCCGTATTCAAGTGCGGGCCATTCGAAAAAATGGAGACACATTTTGGCTCAGTGTGGAGGCTCGATCCGTTCCTGACATGAAATTGGGAAGGCTGATCGTGTGCTCTCTCAGTGACGTGACCTCCACTAGACTTCTCGAGGAAACGGTGCGCAAAATGTCTGTGGGGCTGTCTCCTTGCACAGGAGTCGAGTTTTTGGACCAGCTTGTGCAGTACATTGCCCGCCTTCCCGAGATGTCGGGAAGCTTTGTGGCCAATGTTGTCGACGACTCGGACACTTGTTTTGTGGTTTCTGCAACCACCGACAAAAAGCTTCTCGGCATCACCTTTGAGCTCACTCTCAGCGATGGTGAAAATGACAACAAGGGAGACTCCTTCCATTCACCACCACAAACACAACCCGCATTGCCAGGTCAGGTTATCGCACTGTTGGGCTCTCGCTACCATGCGGCGGTGCGAGTTGTGGATTCTCTTGGGCGGGTTCAAGGTCTTGTTTACGCGTTGTCGCATCGGCCGGTTGAGAAAATTCGGATGTACCACTCCATTTTGGAAATCATCTCCTCTCGGCTTTCTGCGGAACTCTCTCGCATGAAAGAGGAGCTGGAAGTTGAAAGAAGAAAATCAGAGCTGGAGAGAGAAGTGGGTCTCCGAGCGGTGGAGCTCGAGCTGAAAAATGCCAATTTGGAAGAAGAGATTTCACAGCGGGCTAAGGTGGAGCGAGCACTCCGCTTGTCAAAAGAGGAGGCGGAGCAGGCCTCAAAGGCGAAAACTGCATTTTTAGCCAACATGAGCCATGAAATTCGCACACCCTTGAATGGGATAGTCGGCTTCTCTTCACTGTTGCAAGGTCTTTCCGACAGCCCTGAGCAGGCCGCTTTTGTGAGTGGAATTCAGGAGTGCAGCCAATCCTTGTTGAGGTTGATCAACGACATTCTCGACTTTTCAAAAATGGAGGCCGACCAACTCGACTTGAATCTGGAGTACTTCAATGCTCGCAATTGGCTTCACTCGGTTTGTGTGGTTCATTCCATGGCCGCTACGAAGAAGGGGCTTTGGTTTTTTCTGGACTACCCACCCGACTTTCCTGAGTTGATCCACAGTGAGCCGGTTCGGCTCAAGCAAATTGTTGACAATCTGTTGTCGAATGCTGTGAAGTTCACAAAAACGGGTTTTGTGAGGTTGTCTGCTTCGCTGCAAAGATATCCGTCGCCACAGTTGTGTTTTTCAGTGAGTGATTCGGGAATAGGTGTTTCTCAAGATCATGCAGAAAAGATCTTTGACCGTTTTGTGCAGGCCGATGCCTCGACCACAAGAAATTATGGTGGAACAGGCTTGGGTCTGTCGATTTGTCGTAAACTCACTGAGATTCTGCGGGGCGAGATCTCAATGGAGAGTGAGCCGGGGGGAGGGACTCGGTTTTTTGTCAACATTCCTGTTCAAGAGCGTGGTGTGGTGCCGTGGATGCCTCTGCGCGTGGGGTTAGTCTCTTCGAACCAGATGCTCACAGAAGTGGTGGAGCGGGTGTTTTCTCCCTCTGCGGTGGAGGTGTTGAATGGGGGTGAACGGCGTCAGGGCGCGAGTGCTCGCGAGCCCTCCTCTGCCTCCTCAGAGATTGGCGTGTTGTTGATTGATGAGTCTCAGCTCAATGAGTTTCTGGCTGATCAAGAGCGGTTGTCTGAGCTCAAGGGAATGGGTTCTCTTCAACGCGTGGTTTTGTTCACACTTGGTGTGCTGAAAGATGTGAAAATCAGACGGCTGGCAGACGCCTTGGAGTGCTCC
Organism: Silvanigrellales bacterium; assembly: GCA_028285285.1. GTDB lineage: Bacteria > Bdellovibrionota_B > Oligoflexia > Silvanigrellales > Silvanigrellaceae > JANQPW01. The sequence goes on along the minus strand of JANQPW010000618.1, from coordinate 9,076 downwards.
ACATCGATGGTGGACTGCTTCTCACTCCGCATGCTCCCTCAAGAGTTGTTGTCGACAGTCTCGGGGCAGAGAGGAGCTGGACGCAGTTTGATTCAAGAGTTGGACTGCGCAGTGATGCCCAAAGAAAAGACGGACTGTCATGCGAAAAAGGTCTTGATTGTTGAAGACAACGAGGTGAATCTCGTGGTCTTCACTCAAATGATGATGGGCTTTGGGTGTGATGTGACTCAGGCACGTGATGGCCGGGAAGCCATTGAGTCGGTTGGTAAAGCAAAGTTCGATATCGTGTTTATGGATTGCCTCATGCCCGTTTTGGATGGTTACCAGGCTGTGGCGCAAATGCGAGAGCGCTGGACTGACCTGCCACCTATCATTGCCATCACAGCCAATGCCCTCAGCTACGATCGTCAGAAGTGCCTCGATGCGGGGTTCACGGACTATGTGGCAAAGCCGGTTCGAAAAGCAGATCTCGAAGCCATCCTCCGCCGCTACACGGAGCCCGATGAGCCGAACGGGAGTGGGAGCAAAGAAGAAGAGGAGAACCCGCCCATCGAGGTCAAAGTGGGTCCTTCTGAACCCGATGTTTCGCAGGGCGCCTCTGAGTTGAGTTAGAGTCGCAGTGGAGATCTCATTTCTTGCCTGTGTTCCGTGCTTCGGCCGGGGACACTCCGTATTGTTTTTTGAAGGCATGGCTAAAGGCGGCGGAATCTGAATAGCCCACAAGCAGGGCCACCTCTTCAACACTGTGGCGATCGTCTTTCAACAGGGTTGAAGCGGTCTGCAGTCGCCTGAGCCGAACGTAGGTCAGGGGGGTGACGCCAAATGCCGCTCGAAAAAGCTTGTTGATGGTGGGCGCGGAGCGCGCGAATCTCTTCGCGAGTTTCCCTGAGCTGATGTCGGTGAAAAGGTGAGCATCGAGGCTCCGCTTGATTTCGTGGGCGAGGCTTTCGCCCGTTCCGCCACCATCGGAAGCCGTTGGTTCCGATGAGGGTTTTTGGCGATGCTGCCTCCACAAAATGTCGTCAAGAAGTGTGGTGAACACATCGGAGATGATGTGTTCTGAGCTTTCCGATTCGATCACGTAGCTGTGAACGAGACGTTCGAGGCAGGCCGACTGCAAGCGAGATCGGGAAAAGAGTTGAGTGGTGCAAAGCCACTGGTCGCTGACAAGAGAGTAGTTCTCTTGCCGAGAGAGCAGGATCTGCTGCAACACAAGTGGGGTTGGGTAAAGTGCCAAAGTGTCATAAACGTGGGTGAGAGATTGATCGTCGTGCAAGACTTGTGCAGGTAGATAGAGAACCGATTCGTCGTCGATGATGAGGTCTTTGCCGGAGCTTTGTGCACGGCGAGGAGGTGCGTTGGTGGAGTCACCTGCGATCACAGTGATGCTCATGCGAGTGCCGAGTCTTGGAAACACAAACATTGGTCTGTCATGAACATGAAAGTCTTTGTGGTAGCCCACACAGCGTTCATGGGCAAGGCCCACGCTCTCCCCGTGGAAGAGTCTTTGGCCGATCATGTTTCCACGAGGCTGTTCTTCAAAACCCTTCATCTGCAGATGGCTCCTTTTAGAAAAGCTGTCACGCCCAAGGTCAAGTGTCAATCTTTTGATTCAGTCCCCGTCGGCTAAGGTCCCATCTTTGCACTTCCTTTGTGTGATTGTTGCCACAGGTCTGTGATAGAATTTTTTTGAGTTCAAGGTTCCAGAACGTTTCTCTGTGATTTCTGAAAAAGTGAGATTCAATGAAAACAAACCGGATTTTACCATTGATTGTGGTGGGAGCTTTTGTGTGTGCTGTGGCCAGTTGCGTTTCCCGAAACAACAACTCCCTCGACTCTCAGCGCAGCAAGGTGTCACGAGACGCAAGAGATATTCCTGACGACAAGACCTGTCGGTGGCTCTTGGGTGTGCCCGGGCACCCGAAGATTCCCGGCTGGACCGAGTCGCACTTCAGCTACAGTTTCTTTGTTTGGGATGCTGAAGTGAAAGCAAACGAAAACGTTATGGTGGAATTCAAGGGCCCCTACCTCAACCACCGCCTGTTTTCTTACGACATGCAAGACCTGGTCACCGACAACGTAGACGCCTTCTACGATCAAAGGCTGCACCCTGACCCAGGAAGCCGCAACCCCTTCTTGCCAGGGAGCGATCGCACGACGCCCATCACAAGACCTTCGCCCATGCCATCTGAAGATCCCACCAACTACCTGGCTTCCATGGTGGACACCTACACGCTCCGCTTTGTTCCGGCGCGGTATGCCAGCAAGTTCACAGCCCAGCAAATTGACGAGCTGAACATCAAGTTCGTGGGTGCCACCAACGATCAGAGACTCAATGCTTTGAAATATCCCATGCTCTCGTTCCGCTCTTGGTACAGTGAGCGCACAAACCTTCGCCGAGACTTCCGGTTGGTTTCGAAAGAGATGGCTCCGGCTCGAGCCTATGTTTTGCCAGAGCCCAATGCGGTGAGCGGTGCACAGCTCGTGCAGCGCTTGCAAGATGCGAGGGGGAGTCTCGACCGAACCAAGTGCCCCAATCTTGTTGAGGCAGCCGGTCGTGTGCAAAAGGTTTTTCAAGATGCCGGCCAGCAAATGCAAAACGCTCTGGCGGGAATCCGAGACAGATTAGGTCCGCAGCAGCAGGAAGAGGCTGAGGTTGAAGTGGCCAAAGCCAGGCGAAACTTCTTCCAACAAGTCGGTTCAGCTCTCAGCAACCTTCGAAACCGGGGGCGTGGGGAAGTCACCGAAGAAGTGGTGCAACCCGCCGACAGAGGCCGGCCTGGAGTTTTCAAATACTTCTTCAACAACGGGAAGTTCAAAAGCGGCACCAGCGAATACCTTGTGGCTGATGTTGACCTGGCCGAAGGTGACACTGCTGTGATGATTTTGAAGAAACCCACATCGGAAGAGGATCGACCCGACATTGGAACCCGAGATGAACCCTTGGCCTCGGCAGCCGGAAACATTAAGGGCAACAAAGAAGTGCGCGCCTTCTCCGTTTGCCTGCTCGACAGTGTGGGTTTCACCGCTGAGTGCTACGGCGATCGCTTGTTTACGGGTGGACCCTATCTTTACCTTGTCGCTTCACCTGGAAAAACCAACGAGACGCTCGAACGCCAATATTCCAATCACCCTGTGTTCAAAGTCGGTGGCTGGGAAGGAACCCCGCTATTTGAATCCTGGGAGGTCGTGGATCGTGAGTATCTCCTGTGGCGAAAGGAAGCCGGCATCGGCAACATCGGCATACGCCTCCCTGCCCTCGGCAAAAACCACCCCCGCTTTTGGCTCAACTATGTGTTGCCGTCGGAGTCTTTCAAAGGACGACCCACCTCGGTGTTCACGGGAGGGCAAAGCGACTCATGGAAGCCCACCATTGAGGCGGGCCAAGTCAAACTGGGTGAGTACAACCCTCTCATGGTGCAGTGCCCCCACACTGACTTTCAAATATGCATCGATAAAATTCAAGAAATCAATGGAGGTGCGCAGTGATCAAAGGCAAGGGGGCCGCCCGGGCCCCAGTTTCAAGATTTTCAACAGGGGCGTTGGCTAGCCTGGTGGCCGCATCTGCACTTTGGGGCAGTGTGAGCTGTGTGGGCCAGAGAGCTCAGTTCAACAGTGACGTTGCGGCTTCCAGCGCGCAGAAAGACAAAGTGCGGAAGGCCATTCAAGCTGAGTTTGTCTTAATGGTGAGGCTGGGTCAGGGCAGTGCTACCCAGGCGGTTGATAGCAACAATCTCGGCCGGCTTTCAGAGAAGATCTCTGCATTGGTGCTCGAAGATCTGCTCAACCCAAATGAGACCAACCTCAGCGATCTGGTTGCGCTCTCCGCACCACCCAAGATCCAGCCAGGGGGAACTCTCGACGATGGCAATGTTCAGGAATTCAAGAAGGCGGTGATCCCCCGCCTGTTGGCGTTTTCTTCACTCTCCGCTTGGGCTCAGGGTGATGGACCTTTGTTGGTGGGTGCCGAATTGGGCATCACCGACCACACCGATCTCATCCAACCCAGCCCTCACGACAAAAACCCAAAAGACTAGAAAGGAAGCAATCGATGGCACCAAAGTCATTTAAGATAAAACGATTTGCTCTTCCCCAAGACGAAGGCGACAAGTCTGGTCGGGCAAAAGAGCTTGAGGTTTTTAAGAAACAATACCCCTTCACAAAAAACCCTAAGTATCCCTTTCCGCTCACCGACTACGCTGAAGACAAGTACAAGTTTAAGGCCGAGGGGGTGGATCAGGTTCTGCCCAGCACATTTGCCAAAGATGAACTGGAAAAGTCAGGGATCACGTGGCGCCTGAAGCTGCTCCGCACGCTGATTGCCATTCGTGAAAACACAGAGGCTATGCTTGCCGACAAAGACTTGAACCTTCGCTTTAATAAGCAGCTCAAGTTTTGGGATGCGCCCCAGTGGTTGAAGGCGGTGCAGGGGAAGACCTCTGTTATTTTGGAACACCTCAACCCCGACTTCGGAGCAGAGTTGCCGCCAGCACGGGACCGCACCGAAGAAAACTATCAGGCTATGTTTCGTGGGAGTCGTAAAGACAACAACGTGAAGCCACAACAGCGGGTCAGGAATGAAGTGAAGGCGGCTATAGGTGACGGCATGCCCGAGCTCCCCGCGCCCATTCTTGAAAACTTTAAGACAGACGAAGGCTTTGGTTATAGTTATCTTTGTGGCCCGAGCCCCTGCATGTTGTCAAAATTCACCCAAGACGACTTCAACAAACTGGATGGTGCCTATCGCGACGGGATGTGGCCAGCGCTCGTGAGAAGCCTGCCGAAAACTCCCGGGTTTGTGGGTGAAACCCCTGACAAGCTGATGGCCGAGGGTCGTCTTTACTACGTGGACTACCGTGAGCTGAACTTGCCAATCAGTGCCTATGGGAAGCACCCCAATGGCAAACAAAAGTACGGCTACGGGCCTTTTGGCTTCTTTGGTGTTTCGAAAAATGCCAAGGTGAAGCAAAAGATGCTTCCCATTGGCATTCGCGTGGGCCCCGAAAATGACGATGCCTTTTTCACGCCGCCAAGTCAGGTGTCAGCTCAAGGAACGGATCCCAAATGGATGCTCGCCAAGTTTATTTTGAACTCGGCACACAACACCTATCACGAGGTGGTGAGCCACTTGGTGGAGACGCACCTGGTCATGGAAACGGTGGTGAACTTGTTCCGCCGCAATGTGTCGATCCGTCACCCGCTCTACCCTCTCATGAGCCACCACTTTGAGGGCACCTTGCCTATCAACGCTTTGGCCGTGACCGAGCTCATCACAGAGGGTAAGGCTGTTGAAAGGCTCACCGCTGGCACAGAAGCAACCAATCTCAAGGTCATTGAGAAATACCGTTTGGGCTTTGATTTCCGCGGAAAGATGTTGCCTCAGCGTCTGATCAACCAAGGTCTCACCGAAGATGAACTCGACATCGAGTACCCCTTCCGCGACGATGGTCTACTGGTTTGGAAAGCGACGAAAGACTTTGTGGCAGAATACGTGGAGTCGATCTACGGTGAAGGGAGTGAAAGGGTCTTGGCCGACACGGAAGTGAATGGTTGGCTCAATGACCTGGCTGATCCCACCGAAGGGCGCATGAAGAACTTCTTCAAGAATGGCTCGAAGCTCAGTGGCAAAGTCGAGCTGGTGGAGATCCTCACCATGTTCATCTTCACCGGTGGACCCAATCATGCCGCGGTCAACTTTCCCCAGCGATCCGACATGATGTATGTGCCAGCCGCGCCTTTTGCTGGTTATCGCCCTGCCCCCAAGCAAGAGATTGCAGACAAAATCACAGAAGCAGATCTTATCGCCTTCATGCCGCCACTCGATGTGGCTCTGCAGCAGATGAACACGACCTTTTTGCTCGGTTCGGTGTTCTACACAGAGTTTGGCAAATACAAACTGGATGCTTTCAAGGCGCAACAGGGTGATCCCGGACGCATGAAAAAACTGGAGAAAATGTTCGAAGATTTTGAAGAAAATCTCAAAAAAGTTGAAGAAAAGATCCACAAAAGGAACCGGAACAACCCCGGTCGCTTGTATTCCTATGATCACCTGCGGCCCAGTCGCATTCCGCAAAGCATCAACATTTAGCCAGGGAGCAGAGCGCGATGACAGACAAGAAAAGAAAAGAAAGTTACGGCTTGGCCAACCCGGTTGAGCCCGAAAATCAACCCCAGCGAATTCAGGCCGGTCGGCGTTCGGTGCTGAAGGCAGCTGGTTTGGCCTCTGTGTTGACAGCCCTGCAACCCCGATGGGAGGCTTGGGCCTGCTCAGAGCACAAAACAGCCTCGTCGCCGGCGGAAGTGGAAGCTTTTGAAGCGAAGGTGGTGAGCCTGATCCAAGAAGTGTCTCCAGACTTTAAAGGGGACACTGAGGAGCTGCGGCGTTTTGCCAGCGACTTGCGCCAACACCTTGAAGCAGAGAAGGTATCTCTGGAAAAGATTGCCGGCAGTGCTGCACGGCCTCAAGACGGAGTTTTCTCGGAAGAGGAGTGGGCGGCTGAGCTGATGAAGTCTCTCGCAACTTCCAGCAACCTCTTTGATCGTGTTTCCGGCGAGCCACTGATTTACTTTGGGCTTGATGCAACCGAGAGTTTCATAGAGATTTCCTCAGCTGCCTCTGCCTAACACGAGACCGCGTTCTTTTTCGGAGCGAGAGCCTCCCCGAGGAGAACAGAAAAAGCCCCGACCCAGAAATGGGTCGGGGCTTTTTCTTTCAGGGAAGCAGGGCCAAGGGCTCTGCTGTCTCACTGCTTGCCGCGGAAGATCAGTTGGTAGACCAACTGGCGTTTTTTGATGTCTTCCAGGTAGAGCTTGTAGTTTTCTTCAACCACGTTGCCTTGGGCATCAATGAGCTTGCGGAAGTTGTAGCCCTTCTTGGGATCGATCACATACCTCTGGGTGAAGGGGATCTGGACAAAGGCCGAGCGGTTGCGTTTGAGCACATCGACCAATGGAACGCTGCCGTAGTCTTGAATGCCATGGCTCTCGTCGCCAAGAGCCTCTTCATTTTCCAGCTTGATGGTGAAGTTAGCTGCCGACTTTGGAATAGACAAACCAAACAACTTGGGAACCACCCCTGTTTCAAAGTCTTTCCCCATTTTTGGATCCCATTTGATCTCATAGGTCGTGTTTGAGGTTGCGGTCAGACTGTGAAGCGTGAGGCCAGCACCGCGCCGATTGAGGGGGTTTCCGCGGCCATCGGGGTTGTCAGAACCGGCGAGTTTGCTCGCATACCAGGTCCAATTTCCTGGCTCATGGATGGGCAGTGACAGGGTCTTGGAAAGGCCGTCCCAAGAGGCGTTGGCAAAGGTCACCAGCTCATCGGGAAGGGGGTTGCCATCCATCCACCACACACCCTGGAGCTCCTCAGGAAAGCCTCTGGTTGTGTTGCGGTACTCCAAGCAGAAGGGGGCGTGGTCGCTCAGCACCACGTCGTAGAGCTCGCTGACCTTCGAGCGCTGCAGTGGGACGCTCTGATCCGATATGGGAGAGTTCGCCACTGTCTTGCATTCTGCGCCCTTGCTGGGGAGAGTTGAAGACAACAATGTGGGATCGTCGAGGCTGGCGCGGAGGGCGTTGGCTTCTCGGTTGGGTAGGGGTTGGGTAGACAGGCGAGCACCCGTGCGAAAGTGGGCTTCCACATCATCAAACTCATGCACGTTGGCAGGCCAGTGTTTCACCAGGAAGGTGCTGTTGAGATAGTCATTGGCCTCAATGCCTGATTGCAACACGATGTTGCCGATGTGGGTGGATTTGTCTTGAGCAAGTTGATCTCTCGTCATGGTTTTGCTGTCGGTGGCGTGCACGGCCCAAAGCACCCGACCAGTTTTGCCTGCAAGAGCTTTGGCCATCACGTCTTTGAGTTCGCCCTGATCGGCTTCGTCTGCACCTGCGGCACTTAAAGCCGCTTCCATCTCTGGGTTGGGAACGAGAGCGATCCGGTGGGGGGCCTTCACCTTGCTGCGCTCAACCGCTGTGCCATCGGCTGTGTGCCAGGCCATGTTGTCGACCGACAACCATGACGACATCATGAAGAAGTCTTCATCGGTCCGGGGCTCGCGCCCGGCTTTTTGGAACATGTCTCGCACCACGGCCGAGAATTTATTGGCCACTTGGGTCTCGCCACCTTTAGCAGGGTCTTGCAAGATGTTGGTGAGGGGGAAGTTGGTGTTGAAGTAGTTCCAGTTTTGATGCTGGTTGCTGCCGTTGACCTCGTCGACAGGGTCGTTTCCAAAAATACGGAACATGGCGTACATGCTGCGCGAGTATGAGCCATCCACCAGCCATTTGATGGCCACAGAGCGGTTGAAGCGTTTGGAGTGGTAGGGGTTTGAGGCCAGCGACATGCGGGCAATGCCATACTTCGCTCCAGTGAACAGGCCGGAGTATTTGTTGCCTTTCACCGGCTCATAGGAAACCTTGGCGGCAACCCCCACGCGGTGGGTCACACGCCCGCTGTTGAAAAATGTGTCCACCACGTTTTTGGGGTATTCGTCGCGGAGTGTGTTGATGGAGCGTTCGGCAATGCTTTGGGTGGAACGTGCAGCAAAGCGCAAGTTGTCGACCAGGTCGCGCGCGCGAGCTCCCTGCTCTACAGCCCTCTTCGGGCGCATGGGCTTTCCGGCAGGTCTTTCTGCACTGATTTTTTTCCACAGAACATCTTGTTTTTCTTTTGCGCTGAGCGCGTCATAGCCTCTGGGCAGAGTGTCATTCTTCTTGTAGAAGTCCCCCTGCTTCTGACGATTGGCGATGTTGGCGGTTGTTCCTAGATTGTTTTTGCGGCTTTGGCATCCTTGATAGCCGGCAGAAACCGCAACGAGCAGGCCCACTGCAACCAGCTGCGGGCGCCTTGAAACGAATCCATTCTTTTTCAAAACACTCTCCTCAATTTTCTGTGTTTCGGAACACCGGAGCGCGCTTGGAACAAATCCAGAGCCGACCCAGAAACTCCACAGCGCATATTGTCACGTGAGTTGGCGAGGAATGCCAGTGGGGGGCATAAAAAAAAGGCTCCAGTGAAACCACTGGAGCCTTTTCTCAAACTCTGGAGCGGGAAACGGGACTCGAACCCGCGACC
>JANQPW010000592.1 GCA_028285285.1 Silvanigrellales bacterium | reverse complement strand
TTTTGCGGTCTGGTGAGACTCAGTCTTTTCATTTTGGGTTCCTTCATTCTGTTCTTCTGCTTAAAGGAGAATTTAAACTTGTCGATGTGCGCCGGTTTTGCAAGGGTTGCTCTGTGCCATTCGTGTCTGGAGTGGGCTTTGAGGCTTCTGGCGGGAGCAGAGGTTGCAGGCGTTCCAGAAGATCTCCGATCTGCGTGATGGTGTTTTCTTGGGGAAACCAAAGACGTTCCTGACGTGAAAAAGCCTTCAAGGCTAAATAGGTTTGGGCATGCTTTGCAAAATCAAGCTCAGACATGGGCCGCGTTTGAAAGTGGTTTTTGAGATTGTTGGTGAGCAGAGGCACAAAAACAGGTTTGTACTCAGAGAGCGAGCTCCCCGGAGAGAGACAGAAGGGAAGCAGGGCCACCAAACTCAATTCTGTGCGCTCAGAATAGGAGTCGAAAAGAAAGTTTCCGAGACCATAGGCAATGGTTCGGTTCTTATAGCGTTCGATGCCTTGGGCAATGTGCGCATGATGGCCGTAGACAAAGTCAGCCCCCAGATCTATGGCCAACTGAGCCATTCTTTTTTGGTAGGGCCGAAGCTCAATCTTTGACTCTTGCCCCCAGTGAAAAGAGACCGCCACAAAATCGGCTTGAGCCTTGCTTTGAGAGATTGTTTCGGTGAGGCGCTTCACTGAAGGGTATGCCGTTCCCGGCGTTGTGTCTGTGGCCCAGCTTTCCTTGGGAAAGGTCGCGTTGAAGGAAAGCACGTGGATCCGACGACCTTTCCGTTTCACCACGAGGGGTTTTTCGGCAATGGAGCTGTTACGTCCAGCCCCTGCAAATGCAACTCCGGCGGCGCTCAGCACTTTACGAGTGTCGTTGAGACCCTGGAGGCCGAAATCCATGATGTGGTTGTTTCCGAGAGTCACGGCATCAACGCCCACACTGCGCAGCCACGCAGGCACTTCTGCGGGCATGCTCAGGGCAAAAGGTGCATCGGGGTAGGCGCGTTCAAGGTTGTTTCCCACAACCCCTTCGAAATTGACGACGAATGGGTTGGCAATTTCAAGAAGCGGAGACACTTTAGAGTTGAGATTTTCGGCTAGTCGAAAGCTGCGATTGCCTATGTAGACGTCTCCAGCAAACCCCATCACAAGGGGATTCTTGCAGCCAGGAAGGAGACGGTCTGTGTTGGCAGTTGATGGAGATGGCTGCACACGTGTCAGGCTCGCATGGGCGGACGAAGAGGCCGCGCCAAGCAAACCCAGCGAAAAAAAAATTCTGTGTGCATTTTTTTGAAACATCTTTGCCATGTTCCTGCTGTGATGTGCAGATTGCAAGCCAGGAATGCCCCAGACTGTCACGGATCTGTCCGCACCTAGGGTGCGGAGTCGGTGAATCTTGCGCTGCAGAAACTCTGCATTTCCTGCCACTGTTCGGGTTCAAGAAGGGAAACATCGCTGGCTGTTGGCCTTGACTCAACACCGCGGAAAAAAAGTGAGAACCCGGCTTGTGAGACGAAACTTTCCGGATCGACATGGTGCAACCCCGCCGCCTGAAACTCCGGTGCCTGGGCTGGCGCAACTCGTTCCTGCTTTGCGTTGTAAAGTCGAACGGGGTCGAGGCGAAGCCATTTGTCTTCGGGTGGGGATGTGACACCATCGAATCCTGTAACACCGTCGGGGCCTTCAGGACCAGTGAAAAAAGCAACTTGCTCGTCAGAGAATGCCCTTTGGCTCAGTCCGAACTCACTGCGACGTTCCTGGGCTGAAATCACAAGCTTGGAATTCGGCAGTTGGAAGCTCGTCCAAATATGATCAATTGTGAAGGTGCTCCGCTGTGAGGTGGAGAACCGTGTGAGGAACAGCTGATCAGCCTCGTGAAAAAGAGAGTAAGAACGGCCACTTTGTGCCCCATCAAATGTGTGAAACTGGTACCTGAGCGAAAGATAACTGTCGCTTCGAGTGGTTCGCGTTTCAATGCTAATGGGTGAGCTCTCGAGCTGAAACCCAGCCTCAGACGACTCTGTCACCACAGCATGCAGTCGAAAAACACTCTGGTGTTGTGAGGGGTCTTGCAGACTTTCATATATCAGAGCTCGGGGCCAAATCAGCTCCAACCCCGCAGCCTCAGCCGTGTTGAGAAGAATGCGCGAGCACTCCACAACAACTTGATACTGATTGGATGGTTGAAGGGAGCGGGCGTACGCGTAGGCTGATTCGAAAGAAACAAGCGACCAATTTTGAGCAAGGTTGGGCTGTGCGGCGACAACTCCGGCTTCAGCAGCGGTGCGGCTTGTTGGATTGAAGTCTTTTCCCAGGCCCGTGAAGACACTTCCTGGAGGCAGAAACAGCTTAAATTGCGATCGAGATTGAGTGGCATCGAACCGGGAGGAGGTTTGCGTTTCTATCAGCGGAAAAGTCTCACCCGAGTCAATTGAAGCAAGTGCTGCGACGAAATTTGTTCGCGCAGTGGATTTTTTGAGTTTCTCAACCTCGCTTTGGATCGATTTGGAGTCTGGCTGCGGTGGGAGGTTTCTCAGGAAGGAACCAAGAGAAGCATCCCCGAGGTGGCTTTGAAGCTCAGCAAGATCTGTTTCAAAGAGTCGAAGCTTTTCACTGAGTGCCGCTTCCCCAAGGTTGGCGTTTGCTGTGATGGAGCCGCTGATCATGGTGTCTAAGCCGTATGAGGGGTTTGGTGCAAGGCTGAGCGGGTTCAAGCCTGAAGAGAAGCTCGCTGGTGAAAAGCCTGGGATTTCTTCCGGCTCAGCCGCAGGTATGAGTTTTGTCATTTCCAGACAAGATGTGAGAAGAGCTGTTGCTGTGAGTACGGCTTTAATTGCAATGCCTTGTTTTGAAAGGATATTTTCTACACTTTTAGTAAAGAAACAAAAAAGTGATTGATTTTGTCGGCAGTTCATATCATTTCTCTAAAGTAACTTTCGTTTGCCCACCACCCGCCCTCGCGGGCACGAGAGAAAGGTTTCTGGAGTGCAACGACTTTTCCCCGCAGTGTATGGAATCTATTTAAGCTTGGGGCTTCTGATCTTGCAACCCCTACATGGTCTGGATCTGTCTCCATTTGGAGCTGTTTGCCTTATGGTCCTGGGAATGGGTCTGGCGCAGTTCCTGTCGGTACTGAAGAGTCTCCCACAGTCACTTTATGTGGCTGGGCCTGTGGTGAAGAAAGTGTGGCTGCTGGGGCTTGTGCAAACGCTAGGCCTTGGAGCTTTTCTTTGTGCAACACTTGCGGGAGCGGGGTATGTTTTTAGCCTCAGTGCTCTGTTGTTTGGGCGCGTTGCTGGCACGGTCTGGTACCGGTTCAACGACGGGCGGTCGTTTTCAAATCACAATCGATTGGGAGTGACTCTGGCAGCATTTGCAATGGTCACCCTGCTGCTTTTTGATGTGAGCTTCTCTGGGGTTGACCTCTCCGCCCCAAATGTCTGGGTTGTTCGTTCTCTATCGTTGATGGGCGCTGTGATTTGGGGTGTTGCTCAGTATTCTTATAATCCAAAACAAGTGCTTGTTTCCCGCCAAAAATGGGCCTTTTGGGAGAGTTTTACTTCCGTGGTTACGGTTTTGTTCCTCGGTGGCCTCGTTCAGGTTTCCCTCCCCGACCAAGACCTCATTGGATTTGGATTTCGTTCTGAGCCGCTTTTGGTCGTGCCAGTGCTCCTCGCTGGAGTCGTTTTGGGAGCTTTGAAACAGCGTCTTGTTTTGGCTTGGGAGGCCACAGTTCGTTCACCTGTGCTCACCGCATATTGGGTGTCCGCTGCGGCGCTCACTGCCATGGCCGTGGTTTTTTTCGTGAGGGCGCCTGGCTTTAACCCCCCTGAGCTTTTTCCACTTCTTGTTCTGGCTATTGGTTTTCTGATGGCGAAACTGCAAGGAGGCCTTGTGTCTGACTACCGTGGCCCCAAGGTGATTCCATCTGGTAGCGTTTGAGATCCTCAGTTGGCCTTGATTGGCCCCCATGTTGAGCTCTTTCTCGAGTCGCGATAGGGTTGGCTTTGTCTCCAACACGTCGTTTTCCATGAAAGAGGTCAAAATGTCGCATCGCATCTTTTTTTTGGCGATACTGATTTCGATGTATGTATCGAGCGGGTTCGATGGCTTTGCCCGGGCGAATTCTGCCGCCTCGAACATTGAGAAAGAGATCTCTCAGTTACAGGCGAAGAGAAGGGGCGGCAAGGGCTATGAGTCCCGATTCAAACAAAGCTTTTATTCCGCCCTCCGGAAAAAAAGCCGCGGCTCTGTTGGATCTCTCTCGATTCTGGCGCCCAATATGTTCCGCTGGCAGGTTCAGAGGCCGCAACCGGAGCTTTATGTTTCTTCTGGCGAGTTTCTTTGGAAGTACAACGAGCGAGCTCAGCATGCCCAGCGCATGAAAGCCGATTCAGCGGGTCTGGATTTTCTTCAGGCGGTGTTGGATCCTCAGGCTCTGAAGAAAAGGTATGAGCTTCTGCCTTGGAACAATTCTGCCGAAAGCAAATCAAATAAGAGTGAAAAGAATAGCCAGGGGAATCATGCTCCCTCTTCGTTTGACACAAAGCCCTCCTCACGGCCTGAACGGCTCTTTGCTAAATTGATCCCGAGGCAGAAAACGGGGGCGGAAGACTACCTGTACCTCGTGGCGAACAAGTCCACGGGTCACGTGGTCGAAATCCGAATTGCGTTCAAAAACGGAAACCGCAACACCATAGAATTCCAGGGTTGGAGCGCTACCGACTTGAATGCAGAAGACTTCCAATTTGAGCCTCCCGCTGGAACCGCAATCGACAAGTTGTAGGGCTGAATGGAATTTGTTTTTGAATTGGCACAGAACATCACGTGGCGCGGAGCTGCCGATATTGTTCTTGTGGCACTTCTCTTTTATCAGATCATTTCCATGCTCAAAGGCACACGAGCAGCCCAAATTCTCATCGGCATGTTGGTCATTTTCTTTGCCTACCTCGTCTCAAGTGTGTTGCAGTTTGAGACTCTCAATTGGATCATCAGCAAATTTTATTCGGACTTCATCATTGTCGTCATTGTTCTCTTCCAAGACGACATTCGGCGTTTGTTAACACGTTTTGGTCGCGGTCCTTTCATCACGGGAATAGACGAGGAGGAAGGCGCTAACGTGATAGAAGAGGTGGTCAAGGCCGTTAAGACACTCAGTCACGACCGCATTGGTGCGATTTTGGTCTTCGAGCGAGCTATTGGTCTCGACAGGCTCTACGATCGCAGCGTTCAGCTTGACTCGCTGCTGAATGAACATTT
>JANQPW010000577.1 GCA_028285285.1 Silvanigrellales bacterium | reverse complement strand
CTGGTGTTACCGCTGGCTCAGCGGTGGTTTCAGCCGTTGCACCCTCAGTCTCAACGCTTGCTTCAGCCGCTTTTTTGAACTCTGTGGGTTGCGTCGTGGCGCGAAACCCTGAATCCATTTCGCCGCAGGCAACGCAGAAAAGCAGCGGGGTCGTGGTGCGGGTGAAGGCAAAAAGCTTCATTTTCAGAAAGTTCTTCATGTGAGAGTTATCGGAAAATGAGTTGGAAATCTTCACTTCACATGAGTAACGAACGGGAATGATTTAGCTTTAGGAACGAAGTGGCTCGATGGCTTGCGGTTTGTCTCCTAAAAGTCGGGTGTTCGTTCAAAAGCCTGGCAAGACTCAAAGGCCCATTCCGCGAGTTTTCCTTCTGGCGCAATATCATTGTGCATCGAGGAAGTTTTGACCGCTTCGACCGTGAGCTGGCTACCATTGGACCACACGTTGTAATCAACTTCATAACGATCGTCGGCAAAGGGAACTTTCAGGTGAACCTGGTGCTGCCCGAGAAAGTTCTCGTCTGTGGAAGACTGAAGCTCAACGATCAGTTCATTTCCCTCATACTGCCAGAATGGGCTGCCATTGTTGAAGAAATAGGTGCCATCGGCTCGTTTTTCGCGAAAATAAGTCACCACTCCAGCGTCGCGGATCACCAGTTGGTGGCGCCGAACGTAGCAAGGGAGACCTCGGTAGGCAGAACACTGTTCGTCAACGACCACTGCCCCCTCGTTGCAGTCAAAGATTCTTCTCCACTCATTTGCAGAGGCTGGGGTCGATGCAAAAAGCGGTGACAAAGCAAAAGACGAAAGGCAGAGGCCAACGAGTGGCCCGGGTGCTGTCGGGTTCATCCTGTTCTCCTTTTCTCGTTTTCAAGCTCCTTCTTTGATGCCCGAATTTGAAAATCAGAGCAAGGGCCTCGGGGATCGCCTCCCCTAGAGTTTCAGCCGAAGCGACTCTGTTCAGCCTTTTTTCGAAGCCCCCGAGGGAGCAATAGTTTTTCTGCAAGGAGAAACACAACGCCAGCAACAAGCGCTAGAGCGGCTGCGGGTAGGGCGCCCCGCATGAGAGTTGCAACGTCGTTGAGGTTGATGCCGCTCAAAATGGGCTCACCCAAACCACCGGCACCAATAAGGGCTGCCAAAGTGGCCGTGCCAATATTGATGATGAGTGCGGTTTTCACACCCGCAAAGATCACCGGCGAAGCCATGGGCAGAGATATTCGGATGAGCCTGAAAGTGGGACGAAGTTGCATCACTTGGCAGATCTCGAGGTGTTCCTTTGTGACAGTTGCAAGGCCCACCGCGGTGTTTCTCACAATGGGCAGGAGGCTGTAGACCACAAGTGCCACCAAAGCCGTTTGAGTGCTGAGGCCAAGGCCAGGTAAAGGTATGAGCAGCGCTAGAAACGCAAGGGCAGGAATGGTTTGGGCCATGCTGATAAGAGACATGAGGGCAGCTGAGCCTGGTTTTCCACTGGCTACGAAGACCCCGGCTGGAATTCCCAAGGCAATAGCAAAGGTCATGGAAACGAGCACCAGCACGAGGTGATCTCGGATGTTCAGCCAGAGGTCTTGCCACGGAAATTTGACTTCCACCGACGAGCCGGAAATGTGTTCCGTGGCAGCTGCTGCATAACTCTTTGTTTCTTCTGCTCGAGCGTTGAGAGCAATC
>JANQPW010000539.1 GCA_028285285.1 Silvanigrellales bacterium | reverse complement strand
ATCAAAAAAAGTTGAATCGATTCTAAAATGACGGATACCTTTTTTAAGGTCGAGGCAAAATGCCCGACAACCCGAGCTCGCACTGGCGAAATGCAGCTCAGCCACGGCGTGGTCAAGACTCCCGTGTTTATGCCCGTTGGCACTTTTGGCACCGTGCGGCATGTGAGCCACGACGACATGGAGGCGCTGGGAACTCCTATCATTCTGGCCAACACCTATCATTTGTACCTGAGGCCTGGTCCAAAACTCTTGAAACAACTTGGGGGGTTTCACAAGCTCACTGATTGGAAAAAACCCATTCTCACCGACTCGGGCGGGTTTCAGATCTTCTCGCTGCCCGAGCAAAGGGAGATTTTCAAAACGGGTGTGCGCTTTAAAAGCTACATCGACAATTCGTACCAAACTCTCACACCCGAGTCGGTTGTTTCTTTTCAACACACCATCGGCAGCGACATCATGATGGTGCTAGACGTTTGTGTGCCTTCGACCTGTTCACACGATGAAGCGGCCTGGGCCATGAAGCGCACCCATGAATGGGCTGAGCGTTGTCAGCAAGCCCATGGTCACCGGCCCCAGCAGAAACTTTTTGCCATTTGTCAGGGGGCTGTTTTTGAAGATCTGCGGCGTGAAAGTGCGGCCTGGCTTTGTGAACGAAACTTTGATGGCTACGCCATAGGTGGCCTTGCGGTGGGGGAGTCGAAAGAAGAACGGGTGCATTTCACAGAGTTTGTGGCCGCGCTCCTTCCGCAGGAAAAGCCTCGTTACCTCATGGGAGTGGGAACGCCGCACGATCTCGTGCGTTCTGTGAAAGCAGGAGTGGACATGTTCGACTGCATCATTCCCACAAACCATGGAAAGCAGGGGGTGGCCTACACTTGGAAAGGAAAGGTGAAGTTGCGAAGAAGCGCTCATGCCTCAGAGCAGATTCCCCTGGAAGAGGGTTGTGAGTGCCCTGTTTGTCGGCGTTATTCTCGTGCTTACCTCTATCAGTTGTTGAAGTCGGGAGAACCAACGGCCTGGAGGCTCGTTTCTCTACACAACCTTCACTTCTACGATTCTCTCATGAAGAAGATCCGAGAACACATAGAGCAGGGTAGCTTTGGTAGCTTTGCTGAAGACTTTCTCAACAATGTGCCTGAAAGCTGATTCAAAAAGCACGCCTACATTTCCTTGAGAGGAATCATGTCTGTGATTTAAGTCACTTAATAGCCCGTTTTTTTGGCCCAAATTTTGCTGGCCACCTCTCGTTCAATTTAGTTTATTTGAGGAGAGGCTGATGAAGAGGTCTTCTGTCGTTGTCTTGTTGTTGGTTCTAGCTGGGGTTTTTGCCTGTGAATCTCGGGTCTCGCAGTCGAGTGTGAGGGTGGAAAAATCCAGCGCAATCACCCGCACTGAAGAGGTTACAGCTGTCACGGTCTACAACGAAGAACTGGCAACCCTTGAGCAGCAAAAAGAAGAACTTGAGGCTCAGATTGCCACAAATGATTTTGAGTCTGGATGGCTTCAAGGCAGCTTGTCAACTGCAGGCAAGTCAATTGTTGGAGGAGGGCTGGGGCTGGTTCTTGGAATGTTCCTGTCGGTTGTAACTTCCCCCGAGAGTAATCCTGCAAGAAGTCCACTCCTTTGGGGTACAGGGGCTGGTGCGGCAGCTGTTCCTGTCTATGCAGTGAAGCAAGTCCATGATTTGCGAAAAAAGAGACGCAGGCTGGATCGCATCAAGCACCAGCTGACTCCCCTGGAGGAACTTGATGCAGAGGAATGGAATGCTGGGGTTGCCGTTGAATGGGTAGAACATCCCTTGCTCAACAGCGGAAACGTCATCAAACAGAGCACCCAGGAGATGATCCGGCACCTTATGAAAACTCACAAGACGGCGAGGGTTGGAGTGGCGGGACTGAGATCGGATGATGTCCCAAACACGCTCCTCGACATCAGGGTGGTCTTCACAGTCATCCAAGATCCTGATTTTAGCGAACTCCACATCCTTCACGCTGTAGATGCCAGCGGACGCATTTTGTTTGAACAGGGAATTCAGTTTGATGGGAGGATCAAAGCCCTGGTCCGCTCAGAACGCGCAAATGAAGAGAGTGGGCGTACCCTCATGCACTACGTCAATCAAGAAGCTTTCGATGGGTGGGACAATGATTTTGCCGACAGCCAGCTGGTTTTGAATGAAGTTTACGAAAAGACCTATCGAGCCATTGTGGATCTCACACTAGACTATCTTAAAGGCGTTTATCAGGTGGAGTCGCTCAACCCAACCGATTTCAAGGTGGTCAACCTTGCCGAAGCAAAAGAGCTCTTGAACCAGTTGAATGCTGCCCATGCCGAAAGGAAACAGTGAAGAAATCAACTTGCGCTGGAAGAGCAGCAGAGGGAGGTGTAGTGTGAGGAGTTTGATTTCGGCTCTTTGCTTGGGAAGTTTTCTGCTGTCGGCCTGCGATGTTGTATCGACTCCGCAGGCGAGGGTGAATGGAAACTTGGCCAGAACCCACACTCCATCGTTGACTTCGCCTGTTGAGCCCACCCTGGTGTATGAACAAGAGGTCGGGAAACTGGAGGAGCTCAAGCAGCAGATTGAGGAAAAGCTCAAAGGTTTGGAACCCGAAGAGGATCCCGAATTTTTCGAACATCCACTTGGGAAAATGGTTGTTGGCACGTTTTGTGGCCTTGTTATCTCGGGATTCAGCTTGTTTTGTACCGGAAACAAGATGATTCAGACAGTTGCCGCCGTTTCGGGAAGTGGTCTTGGTTTTAGCGGGGGGGCCCTGGGCTGGGTTCTGGACCATCGAGAGAGGAAACGTCTTGAGAAGGAACTGGTGTTGGTTGGCACCGATCTTAGCTCCAAGAAAGTCCTTGGAACGGAGCTCTGGAGCGATCTGGCCCAGGTGCGCTGGGTGAAATTTCCTCGGCTTGCCACCGATCTGCCCAACGCCAGAATTTTAAACATTCATAGAGATGCAGAGCTGGGAAGGGTGGGTGTTGTTTCGTCTGACGATTCGCAGGAGCTTGTGGATATCCGAATGTCCTTTGCACTGTTTCAAAACAAGAGTGAGCAGGATCTTTTCACGTTACAAGTTGTGGACGCTTCTGGCCACATACTCTTTGAACAAAGCATTCAATACGTTTCTGAGGCTCTCAATGCCTTAGTGGTGTCAGGTCGCAAGTTGCGGGGCCCAAGGAAGATCGTCGTTGAGTATGCGCGGGAAGAGATCTTGGATGGCACCTTCAATGCCGACGACACGATCCTCTACCTCGACGAGCTCACAGAGGGTGTGTATGAAAAGATCACGCAAACCGCTTTGAAGAGGCTCAAAGAAAAGTATAGCTTGGACCCCAACGGGGAATTTGTGATCCTCAGCTTGCATGAAGCCACACAGTTCCTCGACCCCTCAAAGCCATAACAACCGCTACGCTGTTCCCCGCTGAACCCGTGTGACCAATATTTGACAAAATTGAAAGAATGTACTTCAACGGTTTCAGCGCGACTCATCAATTCGTTTTGATTTTGGTGGGTTGCTCTTTTTTTTGGAAACATTAGGGGAGAAAGCGTTGAAAGTTAATTTTGATTTGTTCCAAAGAGCGGCCGTTGGACTGGCCTTGAGTGGTGTTGTGGCTTGTGGTCAGCCATCTGCAGATCTGGCAAACAGTGGCTCGGAGCCCTTGGTGACCCAGGGTCCTTTTCTCTCAGCTTCGTCGGTTCGCACCCACGTGCGCAATGCCGGATTTCCGGAGTCGCTTGTGGAAACCATGGTGAACATTGCCCATTGCGAGTCGACCTTTGGAGCCGGTTCCTACGCTTGGGCTGGTGGTCGTCAGCACACTGGGCTGTTCCAAATCTCCGATCTTCACATTGATTCCTGCGGCTACACAAGTTCAAGCTACGAGGGTTTTCGGGCTAGCATGACCGACCCAGCCCAGAACGCTCGTTGCGCCTACGTCGTGTACCGCAATGCAGGATATTCGCTTGTTCCCTGGGACTGTTACACAGGTCGTCGGTGAGGCTCATTTCTAAAGCTGGCCGTTGCTCTTGAAAGCCCCGGCCGGCACATGAGAGCTGGTCGCTCAGCGGATGAGGATGCGGTTCAATTCGTGTTCAACGTTCGCGCGGTCTTGGTTTCGCGCAGCACAGATCTCCGAAACGATCATGTTGCGAGCACGCTCCAGCATCTTCTTTTCGCCAAAAGACAGATCTTTGTCTTGCTTCAAGCTCGAAAGGTCGCGCAGCACTTCAGCAATCTCAACCAAATCGCCCGTGTTGAGCTTTTCGTTGAGAGCTCGAAAGCGGCGGTTCCAGGTGGCTGTCGACTTTTTGGAAGGCGAGCGAAGGATCTCAAAAATCTCTTCAACATCGGGGGCAGAGATCACGGAGCGCAACCCCACAGTTT
>JANQPW010000533.1 GCA_028285285.1 Silvanigrellales bacterium | reverse complement strand
CTCTTGCAGGGGGTTGAGTTGACCCAGGCTGGTTTCGAGATGAACCATTGCCACAGCTTGAAGAGCATTCTCTTTCTCAAGCCACCGATGAAAAGAATGAGAGGAAAAGATACCGTGCCCCATGCGCAATGGCCGCACGCTCAACCTCTGCCGGAGACATTGGTCGATCAGTCGTTCGCCAAACTCACCATTGCTCACCACTCCGATCTGCGTCACACCGGCCACGCGGAGCGATTGAATCATGGCATCCACCACACCCGTTCCGTTGTTTGCCAAAAGCACGGGCTCAAGGCTCTTCGGAGCCTCCAACAGCTGAGAGAGCTGCTCTCGTGAGCTGCCGATCCAACCCTTGACCTGATCACCTCGGGGAGGAACAGAAGCAACCTTTGATTTCTGTGCAGAAAGATCAGCCTCACCTGCTACCGCACAAGGAATGAGCCAATAGCTCCGCCGTGGAGTTTCCTGAGCTTTCAACCAGGGCTCGGTTTTTGTGCGCTGCCTCATGCGATGAAAGGCTTCTCTATCCATCACCATGGGAACAAATCGGAGATTTCCCAACATCTTGGGAACATCAATTGCGCGGAAGCCCAATTTTTCGTAGAGACGGTCTTGCGGAACGATGGCGGACACAAGCGCATGGCTATAACCGCTTCGATGGGCAAACTCGGAAACATGGTGTATCAATCCCACGAGAAGCCGCGAGCCTCGGAAAGCGGGATCTATCGCCAATAACCGAATTTCAACGGCCGTGTGCCCATAAGGAATGAGCTTTTCAGGGTGGGTCATTTTGGCCAACACAGACCGCTCGCTCAGTTTCGCAGGGTGGGTCGCACAGACCATACCGCAGATTTGCGCCTGCTTCCTTGCAATGAAGTAGGTGTTCTGCCCATGAAAACGATCGATCAGTTCACCGCTTTCTCTGCTGGCGTGTTGGCCCAGTTCGGCTGAGAAGATCCGGTGATTGAAGGCAAACACCTCAGGCACTTCCTCTTCATTCCTCAGCATAGAGATTTCAAAATCCCGCGAATTCTGCGACATGGCACCCTTCATTTTGGAAAATTGGATTTTGATGATACCCTCTAACAGAATTGTGTCAAAGAGTTGAATGTTTTGAAACGATTGCTTCTCTGGTGTGCC
>JANQPW010000519.1 GCA_028285285.1 Silvanigrellales bacterium | reverse complement strand
CTCTTCGGCGGCTAGGTTGTGTTTGCCTTCTGCCAGGAGTTTTTTGGCCTTCTCAATCAGTCTGAGCTGATGTTTTCGAGGGTCTCCCATGTCACCTTGTCGCACGGCACGGGTGCTTTTGTCGTTTGGGTTAGCTCGGAGACTTCGGATTGCTCGCTTGCGCATTTGCAGCCGGAACAGAAAGAGCCCGACAAGTATTGAACCTGTCAGAATGGTCAGAAAAAGGGTGACTCCGGTGGGCTGCAAACTGTTCCTCACATCACAAAAGTTATGCCCAGCGAGGTGGACTGGTCGTAAACTTCTTCGCTTTTGTCGCTCAGAGCGCTGGGAGAGAGCCGAAATGTGGCTCGGAGCCGCAGGTTGTGCGTGATGATCACGGAGAGTGCGGCCCCAGCATTCCACGTCACGTCCTGTTTTTGGCAACCATAGTCAGCCAGAGTTGTTTCTGAGCAGTACGTGCGCCACAGCGCCCCACCAAAAAGGGATGGCCGAATGTAGCCAAAGGTGTAGTAGAGCCCGCTGTTGGCGGTTGTGTCAATGTACGAATCGATCGATTCAAGCGTGCCATCGGGGAGGGTGTATCCTTGCTCTTCCTGGAGCATGCGGTGTGTTTCGTTATAGATGTCGCGATCTTCCAGAAAGTTGTGGCCTAAACTGAACTCCAAAAAGCCCGTTACGGGAAGTCTGAGCTCTGCTCCCCAGCTTTTGCGAATGTTCTTTTTAAAGTCAGTAAAACGCTCCGAGTAGTTGCCACTGAGTGTGATTTCAAAAAGAGACGCACGGGCCTGTGCTAATTGTGGCACGAGAAGTGTGGCGAGGGCTGCAAGGAACACGGTGTATGAGAAAAATCGCATGAGGGAAAGTCTCCATCGGTCTCTCTCCTCACGTAACGACACAAGTGGTTGAAAACTGTAGCTGCGGTGTCAAAGGTGTGGTCGGAAGTGTGTCAAATTCGAACTAGCGCCGGCCGTGCGAATGAGCCGAAAGGCTAATGGAGTGCAGCACGTGTGAAAGGGAAGTGATGAGCTGCTCTTTCTCGTTGGTGATGTCTTGGGTTGGGATCCAATCGCTTTCACCAAAAGCTTTGTTTTCAGATTCCTGTTGGAAATATTCAACTTTGTTGTTGATCACAAGCTCTGCTTCTTGCCTCGAGACCTGGAAGAGGCTCACACTCAAGCGATTTCGGAACAGTCTCCCCCCTAGGAAAAATTTGTCCCAGTCGGTTTGAACCGTCATGATCCGGTTGTCGCTCTTCCTCACAATATAAGACTCCGAGAGGCTTCGCACGATGAGCGGAAAAAGCTGCACAGCAGGAACCCGAGTGCGCCAGGCTGTGGGAGTGATCTGCTTGAAAAAGCGTGGCTGTGTGCTTGGTAGTTGCAGAGCGCCGAATTGTGGCGACGTCTGAGCGTAGCGGTTACCTTGGGTTACGGGCGTCGTTGGCGTTGCGAAAGGTGTGGAGGCCGGCGACCCAGTCAAAGGGCGAGAGGCCTCACGGGGCGGCGCGTGCAGGGTTGCCAGGCACCCAGTTGCTGGAAGAGAACACAGGAAAACAAGGAAATGGGGGATACTCAGTTTGGCTCTCATTCCTTCAGTGACCTTTCTCTTTGCCTGCACGAAATTTCTATCATTATGCTAGTCACCTTCCTTGAGGTGGTGTGGAGCAAGAGCGCACGAGTTTAGATCTTGACTGGCAAACCTTTTCCGCACTGGTGGTGATCAAGGTCAGCAAACTGGTGAGTGTCTGAAAAGGAAACAGCTCCCCAGAAACAGCGGTGCAATTCGTAGTGCAATTGGGGGCTCCTGACCAGGAGAGCGCATGACGCCACTTTTGATCCGCACAGCGTTTCTAGCTCTTGCTCTGGGCTTAGTTGCCGAGTGGCCCTTGGCCCTTGCCCGCCAGATCAACCATCGTGAGGAAAATGAGTGGACATCCACACAAAAGTCCTCGCTGGGGAACATTGGCATGTTGTCCGAAAATTTTGTGGATCAGTTCTTTGCTGATCCTTCGATGCAAACCCGTAAGAAGCACGATTTCGATCTGCAGCTTGCGAGCACGAACATTTACTTCACAGACGACTTCAACAAGACCCGCCAAGACACAGACAAGCTGATCACCGAGCTGCAGTCTTCAAGCAATAGCAATGGATCTGGATTGGAACAGGGTCTGGGCATTCTGGATTTTGTGGCCTCTCTCACAGGGCGGCGGGTTGAAGTGGGTGGAAGCATTCAGCTCTTTGCTTTTCGCGTGAAGGGGTTTTCCCTTGTGCCTCACGTCAATGCCTTTTCCAAGGGGCACATTGATGTTCCGTCTTGGCCGGAAGCTGAGGTGATCGTGGACCAATACAGTGCTTTGGGGGTGGGCTATTCACACCCCCTGGGTAAAAAAGCCTCGCTGGGTCTGAACCTGCGGCCGGGTCTCAGAATATATATCCAGAAGGAGCTTTCTGCATCGAGCATTGAAACGGGGTCTTCTTCGTCTAGTTCATCAGTGACTTCTGGTTTTTCTCCTCGGATGGGTTTGTACATTCCCATTGACATGGGCTTTGGTTATCAGTTGAGCGACAGCTTCCGGGCCAATCTTGTTGCAAGAAACGTTTACGGCGGAGCCGTGAGCAACCTCTCCCCTTC
>JANQPW010000506.1 GCA_028285285.1 Silvanigrellales bacterium | reverse complement strand
CATTGCTTTGATTTTGCTTGAAGAAGCAGCCCCCGAGTTTGCTCAACCCATTTCGCTTTCGAGTGCCGACTCAGACACTCCAGCCGGTGAAGAGGTGCGGGTGATTGGGTATGGCAACACCACCTCAGTGGGCTGGGCCGACGCGCGGCAGCTCATGGAAGTGGATGTTCCTGTTATGGAAGAAGTGAGCTGCTCAGAGCCCTACGACAACTATTCCGACGCCATTCAAATCTGTGCCGGGTTAACCAATGGTGGTCAAGACTCCTGTCAGGGAGATTCCGGTGGTCCCCTTTTCACACTGCCCGATGAGAATGGTGACACGAACCTGGAAGGTCTCGTGAGCTATGGCTCGGGCTGTGCCCAAGGTGGGTTTCCGGGGGTTTACACACGAGTGAGTGCCTTCGCAGACTGGGTTGCTGAGACCTCTGACGTTCTTCGCAGAGAAGTGACCACTGTTGACAGTGAGGCTCTCGCACGCCTTGCTGTTGAGAATTGCTACTATGGCTTCCAGACCACCATCACGGAAAACCGAACCGGGGGCACGGTTCTGGAATCGATCGACTTTTCCCTGGGAGGCGATTTCACAGAGTCGAGCTCTCCAGACTTTGATGGCTGGGTGCAGCAGCAAGCGACCTGTGAAACCTCATTGGAAGGCGGAACTCTGATTGCCTACCACTTGGCTCAAACGCGTGAGCAGCAGGAAAACGGAGAGTACTCCTTGGTTGTTCGTGTGGGTGAAGATGATGACATTGATTGGATCGCTCCACTCTCAGGCCAGTCTGACTTTTCTCTCGAGTGCAGATCTGCAACAGGTCAAACTCTGAGCTGGGGCGTGGTGTCGGCCTTTGATTACGCTTATCTGAATGTGGACTTTGACGGTTACTTCTCGTTCTTTGAAGAGCTTTCGGAGCCCCTTGAAAGCCCAGAAACATTAGCTGAATGCTCTGTAGGTGAAACGCAAGTGATTCTTGAAGAAGGGAGTGTGTCTGGAGTTGATGGCATTTTTGTGGTCACCGTGAGCAACATTAACGCTCCCGACTCAGGCCAAGATTACCAGTTTGTCTACTTCAAAGATGCTGGAGAAGGTGGAGAGGAAATCATTTCGATGCAGCTGGAGAACATTGAGTCCAACACTGCTGACTTGTCCATCTCCAACAACTCTGGCTCTGATATGTACGGCTGGCGAATGATCTGCAACGCACCGTTTGCTCTGAGCTTTGAAGATGGTCGTGAGTTGTTGACGGAACAGCGAGATGACGGACGCTTTGAGTACAACGTTTTCGATGTGGATGTTGCTGAACGCACGCTCAACAACGGCGACACGCTCCGCTTGAATGTGACCAACCTTGAAGAGATCCGCTCCAGCCGGGGCAGTGGCGTGACCTGCGAGCTCAACGAGTTTCCAGCCTACCTGAGCTTGGTTTCTCAGAACTGAGTTCTTGGTCGGCCCCGGCCTGTTGCTTGTGCGCAGGCTGACGTACACTGAGGCACATGAGTTTTTCCAAACCGTTCAGGAGGACGCTCGATGTTGCCTTTGCCTTCCTTTGGCCGCTATTTTCTCTGCTTGTTTTTGACCGTTGGGGCCCTTCCACATGCTGCTTTCGGGGAAGAGTCTTCTCAAAACTGGGGGCTGAGAGCCCAACTCAAGGGAAACTCTCTGGAGCTTCAGCTCAAAGGCCCATTGGATGCGTTGGTCGATTTCAACCGCCGCCCTACCAATCAACGGGAAACCAAAGCGTTGGAAGGAGCCATTCAAAGCCTCAAGTCTTTGAATTCCCTCTTTCAGTTTTCTCCTGGCGCGCGTTGCACGCTGAGCGTGAAGGGCTTGAGTACCGACGTGAAAGAGAGACACATTCAAGAGTCTCCTGACAAGCCAGCACAGATTCAAAAGAAAGGATCCGCTGGAGTGGTTCATGCCACCTACGGCGGAGTGTGTGAGAAGCCCGCACAGCTCAAAAAAATCTCCGTGCACCTTTTCAAACTTTTCCCAAGGGTGAACAAGCTTGCTTATGAAGCCGATCGCAACGGAAAACTCTCAAAGAGGGTTTTGAACAAGCAAGAGGGTACGGTTCACCTCCCCTTCTGAGTCGAGCGGGATCTCAAAAGCAGGTCTATCTCTTCTTTCTTCCTTGACATTTTCGAGGAATTCGGCGCACAGTGACATGAGTTGGCGTTCCCTGTGGGGGTGAATTGGATTCGACGGGGAGAGATCGGCGACAGGAGCATGCAGGGGTTGGTTACAGCACCTCTTAAAAAGTTGTGACAACGTTTAACTGGCAACAGTTACGCTTTGGCAGCTTAAGTAAGCTACCCCGCAACCCACCGGCGTGGAAGCACGTGCGCCCGGGAAGCGGCAAATTTACGTGCGGGTAACTTGGCTCCCTTCTGTTCGTAGGGACCTTTACCTATTAACCGAACTCGCCCTCGCTTCGTTGTGGCCTCAGATGACGAGAGGGTTAAATCAAACTGAGGACAAGCATGTAGCCGCCTGGCGTTAATTCCTCACCGGACCGGGGTTCGATCCCCCGCACCTCCACCACCACTCGGAACTCCTTCGGCTTCGCCTCGGACTCCCGAGGATTGTGAACCCACGAGGTCAGAGACGCTAACAGAACCTTTGGTTCCGTTAGCTCAGCCGCTTCCCTCGGCGCTCACTTCGTTCGACCTCGTCGCGGCTCCCGCACCTCCACCACCAAGCCGACGAGCGTAGCGAGGGAAGGCTTTCCTCGCGAGAAGGTCCAAACCTGGACCGTCGAGCGATTTCTCTGGACTTTGCGACGAGCGTAGCGAGGGAATGCTTTCCTCGCGAGAAAGGTCCAAACTTGGACTTCACCTTCTACACATCATCGAGCTTGTTTCTTTTGATCTTCCTGTTCTCTATTTCTCAGATACTGGTCCAAAATGGTTTTGATCAGAGCTTGTCTTGGTACATGAATTTCGTTTGCGACGGCATCAAGTCTTGAAACCATGGTACGGCTCAGGTCCAATGAGATTCTCGCAGGTTTGTTTTTTTTTAGTCCAGGATGATTGTCTACATGTGAAAGAGTACCGTGATCAACGGAATGTTCAATCGTGTTTTCACCCGATTCGTGGAGTTCGTCAAAGCTTTTAACCTTTGGCATAGTATTTCTCCTCTTCCTTTGAAGCCTTTCTTGCTGAGATGATCCAAATGAACTCACCCTCAGCGTCCTCACGGATCTCGTGCGCGATGGCCACAAGGCGGTCGTACAGAAAGCCAATGGCAAGCCACTGTTCAGGAATCTCGCGATGCAGTCTCAACTTTGGATGTGAGTTGAAAACCTGTCTGGACTCCTCAAAATGCAGACCATGTTTTGAAACATTTATCGTCGCCTTCGTTGGGTCCCATTTGAACCTCATCGGCACGTGACTCCCAATACTCAGTATATCGTCATTTTTGTATTAAAAATAAGTCTTTTTTACACAGAATGAGCTCAAACCGTCAATCAATGCCAAATTGGAGTTGAGGATGGTTTTTTACTCATCAATTTTGTTTGAGTAATATAAAGTTATCAGTGTCTTATAGAACCTCTATCCAGAGACGTTGGAGCGACCGGGTTGTTTCAACCTGAGGTTCTCAGCAGCTGACAGGCATGGCACAGCGAGCGTTGAGACTGCCATATGTGTCAGAACGAGCGGTGGGTTCTTTGACCTTCCAGCAATTGAAAACGTCAGGAAACTCTTCGAACTGGCAGCTTGGGGCGTTTTGCCCGCTCCGAGAAGGTTTGGCACGTGAAATGCAAAAGGGGAGATTTGTGTGACCGGCGGTCGGCAGTTGTCTGATTTGCCTTTATGAAGATTGGACTTTCTCATGGCTCAACTTCTCAAATTGTTCGTTTCAGCTGCGTCCATGTCGTTGGTGGCCGTCGCCTGTTCATCGGGTTCGGCTTCCGCTCCTTCCGATGAGAGTCGTCAGCGGTCGTATGTTCTTTCTTCGGAATCTATCTCAGAAGGTCTTGCCAGAAATGGGGGTTTCCCCGCACACCTGCAGCAACCCAGCGAAGTCCTCCAAGACTTCTTTGGCGTTCTCGCTGCTCGTCCAGCGGTGCCTCTCGACCAGTTCCAAAGCCTTATGTCTGACCTCCGCTTTGTTCCCACAGACAACCCATGGGAATTTAGAGAGCCGAGTGGGGAGTATTCAGTTGAGTATTACGACGAAGCGCTTCTGACCGTTGAGTTGCCAGATCGAGTTGCCAGCGCCACGGATTCTTTTTTTGTTGTTAGGCCAGGTGGTGATGGAGGTGATGCCTCTCAAAGCGCAGACCGGTTTGTGCGGGCTCTGATTCAAAGTGGCTTCGGCGCAGAGTTGCTGAGAACGAACGCAAACTTCAGCAAGGAATTGTTGGCACAAGCTGAGCTCGATGAAGCTACTCTTCCTCCAGCGGAGTGTCTCCCCGAAACCGAAGGTTTTTTCACTTCGAGTGCAGACCCAAAGATCTTGCTTTTTGGAGACGCACCGCACGGGAGTTTCACAACCACAGACGGTGTGATGGGAGTTATGCAAGCCAACCCAAACAGTTTCGATTGGTTCGGAATTGAAATGATTCCGACCTCTTTTCAAGACGATTTGGACAGCCTGGCCAATACAACGGGGCCAGTTGAAGAAAGTCCTTCTTACGAAAAGTTGGCAAATTACTTCAACACGACTTTCGCCTGGGAACGTCATCCAAAACCGTGGTCGAATGGGGAAAACCCCTACTGGACAGCGGTTAAGACAGCGCTCCAACTTGGAAAAACTGTTCATGCTCTTGATGTTGAAGCTGCAGACCAGTTCTATCGTGGTGCGGGAGAGATCCCGATTTCCTTCTTTGCACGAAACCTTGTCTGGAGCGCGGCACTTCCCCAGCAGGGCAGTGGGATCGTCTTTGGTGGCCCTGCCCATTTTGATTTTTCCAAGGTCGGTTTCGACAGAGGTTTTAACGTCCAAGACATCTACAAAGAAACGTTACCTAACGTGGAGGTCTACTGCGCCTTCTTGCGAGCTCAATAGCAACTCTTCTGCGAAACAAGCTAGCTGGGCTTTCTGAGTTTAAAACTCACCAAATCCGCGCACTTGCGATAGGTTGGCAGCCATGCTTCTTTGAATCCTTCCGCGCTTGGGTCTTGTGCCACAGGTTCATCAAAGTCTTCCACAACAAATCCACAGCTCCGAAAGGCTTTCCAATAGCTGTTCAGCGGGCGATGGTAAATGAACGATGGGGTCGTGACTCCCGGAAGATCGATCTGTTTCTTGAACTCATCAAAGTACATCTCATGCTCGCTCAGTTCCGTGCGTTCGGGGTGCAGAAAGACACAAGTAAGAATGCCTCCTGGCCTCAGAACACGATAGAAAGCACGACAGGCGAGTTCGAGGTTCGGCGTGTCCATAAGGACGTAATTGGCCACTATGATATCCGCGCTCCTGTCGGCAAATGACTGGAGGGTTTCGCAGGAGTCGACGCGATAGTCGACGGAAAGCTGCAGTTTTTGCGCTCGCTTTTGAGCAAGCTCAATCATAGCTGGCGCGAGATCAGTGCCGATAACCTCTGCACCAAGTCGCGACAGTTTCTCGCTGAAGTACCCATTGCCACAACCGGCATCGATGACGACTTTTCCGGCAACATCTCCCAAGTAGTTGATCAGCACAGGATCGGAAACGAACCTCCGCATATTGCAACCATCGCTTCCCAAAAGGTTGTCCCACTCCTGGGCCTTTTCATCCCAGTTCCGTCGGAGTCGATCGATTTCGCATTCTTCCATCTTTCTTCCTCATGTCTGCGAGCCGCTTTGTAAAAACAATTGACCGTGCTGGAAAGGTTGTGCGAATTTCCCCAAGAACAAGCAACCGGAAGTGAATGTCTCATTCGTGAAGCGGGCCAAGAGTACTTCGAAACGCTTCTTCCTGCACAGGTGCGACCGCGCGCCCGAGACCGAATCGACTGGCACAAAAACAATGGAGATCGGATCGTTGTCGTTTCCGCATCGCTTGATGTGTACCTTAAGCCGTGGTGTCGAGCGCACGGTCTTGAGCTGATCTGTTCGAAGCTGGAAGTGGCAGATGGGATCTGCACTGGTCGTCACCAGGGTAATGATTGCTCAGGTTCGGAAAAAGCTGAAAGAATATCGCGGAAATACAACTTGGATGACTATGAGTCAGTGTTTGCTTATGGTGACACCTCGGAAGACAATGCGATGCTCGGGCTAGCAGACAAGAAATTCTATCGATGGCTGGAAGTCTGAAGCTTGGAGCGAGAAACCGTTCTTATTTACAGGCTGGTGCGTTCGCAGTATAGGACTGTTTTCAAACGACCTGTCAGTAAACGGAGCGGTCATGTTCTCCCAAATCATTTCTATTGCTTCAATCATTGCTCTGATGTCTTCTGGTTGCAAGGTGGCGTCTGACTGGGATGCCATCCGGCCTCAGTCTTTCAAACTTGAGTTGGCTCAGCTTCAAGCATTGGAAAATGGATGCATTTCGGACATTGAAGTCTATGGGTCCCAAGGTCCGATCATGGTTATGCTTCATGGCGGCCCTGGAGTTGCTGGATATATGAAACCTCTCGCTAACGAGCTTTCCAACCAGTTTCAAATTGTGACCTATGCTCAGCGAGCCTCAGGCTTTGACTGCGCCGAGCCCATGACGATTGAAGGGCATGTGAGCGATCTCGACCAGCTTGTGAACCAGCTGGGGAGAAAGGTGATTCTCTTAGGGAACTCATGGGGTGCATTCTTGGGACTTGCCTATGCTAGCCAACACCCACAAAAGGTCTCTCAGCTGGTTCTGTCGGGAACTCCACCCCTTATTAGTGAAGACTATGACACCTTTGAAAAAACCATCGGAAAAAGGTTTGAGAAAAAAGCAACACCAGAAACAAAAACGCGATTTTCAGAGTTGACCAGCATCTGGGAAGATCGAAGCCGTCCCTTATCTGAACGTTCGGGTGCCTTTCTGGAATGGTCGGAGATTTCTGATTTCAATGCATACTACGCGTCTGAGCCCATCGGTGACTCTGTTCAGTACCGCGAGATCAACCCTGACAACTTCAATGCAACCTACGATGATCTGTTGCGTTATGTGGAAGGTACCGAAACCGCTGGGAGCGGGGGCATTGTGACCCTCAAAACTCAGGTTGCTGCTATCACGGCAGAGGTGAACATCATTCATGGTGACTACGATCCCATTCCCATCAACAACACGGTTGGCTCACTGACAGACGCAGGTGTGAACTTTTCGTTTGATTTGATCGAGAATTGTGGCCACACACCCTGGTTTGAAACCAAGGCAAAAGACAGGTTCATGCAGATTCTCAGATCTCGCCTTTTGAAAGACTGAGCCATCCAAGGTTGATCTGACTCTCGGCGACTTTGCAGGTGCCGAATACGGGGCCCTTGCTCCAGAAAAAGTGGCCAATATCTGCCCTTTCTTAATGAATGAATAGTTTTCGAGTCCAGATGCTACGTTCGCGGCTGTTCTGAACTGCTGGAGTGTCCAGCCCAACGAATAAGAAGGAACCCTGATGATGGTGCGACGATTTTTGCGAGTTTTGTTCCTTGGACTGTTTTTCTCGTCTTCCGTGGGACACGCCCAAGCTGTGTCGAGCAGTGAGGAGTTGGAGATCTATCACTGTGAGTTGACCGCTTTTCCTGGAGAGGAAGAAGAGTTGAGCCTCTCCGGAAATCTGGTTTACAACGATGGAGATATCGATGGTCATGCGACCTATCTCACGCTACAGTTTCCCATCGTTTCTGGGCTGGCTGTAGACGGACGTGTTTTGGTTAGCCGCTTCCGCAGCCAAGTATACAGGCAGTTGACTCTGCATCCGCGAGGAGAGACCTCGAGAGCGCTCGCATTTACAGACCTCGAACGCGGTGATGTGTCTCGAATCGAAGTCTCTTACTTGGATGTTTCCTATAGCTTGGTTTGTGAACCTCGTGAGAGTTGAAGATAAATGGCGCCCTCCCCAAGTCTGCTATACTCACCTCAGTCCATCTCATAATGCGGACTGAGTCGCTTTGTGACCGTGAGGAGGTGATGAACAGTGCTGATTTTTGTTTTGACTTTTTGGTTTGTCGCACTCAGCCAGACTTCTTGCCAACTGATATCGGGTCGAGGTTCGACAACGCAAAAAGAGATGAAGGTTCTTTCAGACTCAGAGGGAAAAAGAACCGGAAAGACCTTTGAAGAGTTTTATCGAACAAGAGAATCGAAGAAGAATGACGTGCTGTCGGTCATTCGCGATCATCTCGAAAAAGCGAAATCGAAGCCAGATGGATCCCATCGAAACATTGGGATCGAAATTGAGTTCCTTGAGCCTCTCGAGCCAAAGAAACGGAAAGCGTCCAGAAAGGACATGTATTCGTACTTCAAGGAAAAGGCACAAAGGAATTTTTGGAAATTCCCAAAAATACCAAAAAGTTCAGGCTTTCCTGAGGACCGCTGTAGCAGCTCTAGAGACCTTGGAGAGTGGGAATATGGATTTGACTCCGATGGTTTGTGTGAAATTCGGTCTCAGCCCCTGACCTATGAGCGGATTTCAGTTTATTTTGATTTGCCGGAAAAAATGGGTGCTGTTGGCTTAGAGGCTATGGAAACGAGGCAGTATCCGGGATCGGGCATCCACGTCAATATCGAGATCGAGCAAGCGGATCTCCGGTTTATGGTTCCTTTGATCGTGCATTGGTCTCAAATGCGGGACGAAATCGTGACATTCTTCAGCCCAAATATGGACAGGAGAGGAGAGCTTGCCGCGGGCGGTGGTTATTTTGGTCCGGAGGAAGAGGATTTTTTAGATTGGTTGAGAGCGGTGCCTGAAAACACGACCGCGGCCGAGTTTCGCGAGATGCTTGTTGCAGAGAGGGCCTTCGACGTTCGTGAGGGTGTTGGTCGAGACATGAACTTTGAAAAAATATTTCTGCCTGATATTGATCCCAGATCAACGAAGACGCATCGACCGGCCGTCGAGTTTCGACTTTTCGACGCCTATCTGAAAAAAGATGAAAAGAAAAACTTGCAAAACGCCGTTGATTTTTCCTTGAGCATGGTCCGCGCAGCGGAGCAGATGTCCGCTGAGTTCTTTCAAGGGCCTTGAATTTGTTGCTTTGAGTGAGGTGACGTCAGATCAAATCCCATTTTTTACATCTTAACTGTGTAGTGGCTCTGGACCAAACCATTGTCAAAAGCCTTGGTGTCTAAGTGTTTAAGTCTCACTCTATCCGAGAGCTCGCCAAAAAGAGGAATGCCATTTCCGAGTAGGATAGGCACCTGAGTGATGATCAGCTCGTCGATGAGACCTTCTCTCAGAAAGCTCTGAATTGTTTTGCCTCCATCGATATACAGGTTGCGGTAGCCTTGATCGTTCAAGTCTTTGACGATTTGCCTGAGGTTGCCGGTGATGACTTCAGCCTTGCCTTTTAATGATGGATCTACCTCTTTGAGGCTATTGCTGAGAACAAAGACTTTCTTCGAATATGGCCATTCACAATCAAATCCTAGAACCGTTTCGTAGGTTCCGCGGCCCATGATCAAAGCGTCAACGGTCTGGATAAAATCAGAATAGCCTCCATCGTTTCCTGAAGGGCTCGGATTTTCATGGAGCCAATCAATGTTTCCATTCTTGTCGGCAATGAACCCATCTAAACTTGTCGCGATGAAGACTTTGTTTCCCATGAGTCTGTCTCCCTCCACCCTGCAGAATCGATCTTTTGGCTCCCATGGTGAGATGTCTATGTTTTCTTATCACATCTGGACTGGAGTGGGAATCTTGGACTGTGAGAAGGAGCCAGTCTCATGAAGAACGGTTGTCGCTTGTTTTGTTTCTCCGAAATGCGCGCGGGTTTATTTTTCTTCAGACCTGGGTGTTCTTATTCATTCTTTGTAGCGCAGTCGCAATGAGGAGGGCAACAACCATATCCCACACACAGGGATCACCGACCCTATAGAGTGGTAGATAGTGGTGAAGCCACTTGTTGATGACATGGATCTCAAAGAGATTCCAGACAAAGAAAAAGCTGAACCCGACGGCAAGCTTGACTGAGAAAGGCAACCGAGAGAATGGTATTTGTTCCATATTGAGTCCTCGTTTACACCGGGATCATTCCCAGCTAAGATCCAGCCTACAAGTTAAAGTTAACTTTAAGTCAAGGTTCTCTATGCAGATTGGAGAAGTCGCCAAGAGGGTGGGAGTCAAAGCGTCGGCCATCCGCTACTATGAAAGCACTGGTTTGATTCCCAAGGTGTCCAGAACATCTGGACAACGTCAATACTCCGAAGACATCCTCACCCATTTGAAGGTCATTCAGGTGGCGAAAAGGATGGGTTTTTCGATCAAAGAACTGCAAACCTTACTCAGAGGTTTTGATCCGTCGGTTAAAGACACCAAAAAGTGGCAGCTCATGGCTGGTCAGAAACTTCAGGAACTCAAAAATATCGCCGAAGATGCAAAGGAGATGCAAAAGCTCATTCGTGAGGCCCTGGAGTGTGGGTGTGTTGACCTGAAAAACTGCCGATTCCTGAGAAATCGCTAAGTTTGTAAGCGGAGAAATTCGTATGAGAGATCTCACAACACTTCCCAATGACCTCCCCGAACCCACAGATGATGGAGAAGCGAGGCATCTCCTTGGAGTCGAGATGCCAGATGTTGAGCTTGAAGGCACGAACGGACCACAGTTGATGACGGCACTTGGCGACCGGGCTGTTTTGTTCATTTACCCGGCTGCAGGAAGCCCCCTGGAGCCAGCACCAAACGAGGCTGAATGGAATAGCATTCCGGGAGCGCGCGGGTGCACGCCTCAGTCGTGTTCTTTTCGAGACACATATTCTCAGTTCACGGATCTCGGTGTGAAGGTCTATGGTTTGAGCGTTCAGCCAGTGGATGTCCAAGAAGAGTTCTCCAGGCGGAACCACATCCCCTTTTCGATCTTGTCAGACAGCGACTATGACTTTACTGATGCGCTCAAACTTCCTTCCTTCGAGTTCAACAATCGCAGGCTCTTGAAACGAATGGTGCTGTGTGTCGAAAAGGGGTTGGTTGCGCACCTGTTCTACCCCGTGTTTCCACCCAGTGAGTCCGCTGCACAAGTGCTGAGTTGGTTGAGTGATCAACGCAAAGCCACTTCTCCGAGCTGAAGCTCCTGCTAACAGCGCTCCGCGTGTTAAGATTGTGATCTCGCAAACAATCAACTCAAGGTTCAGACGAGCTTGACTCCGGCAGGAAAGGAACCAGCAATTGAAGTTGTGTGTGAAACTCTTTCTGGCTGTCGGAATTCCTTTTGGGCTCATCATCGGTGTCTTTGAGGGAATAGAAAGCGGAGTGCAAGCTGGATTGCATTCGGGTCTCACACAGGGGATCATTTTTGGAGTCTTTATGGCACTGGTTTTGGGCTCTCTCCACAAGCTAAAAACCAGAGGAATGTCGACAGCAGAGGGTGGCCCGGTTGAACCCCGACAGACGAGAACACAAACTGTTGAAGGGTCTTACGGCTCGGTTTTCGAGAGGTGTGTTCAGGCGTTGATGCAAATCAAGGCAAAAGTGAAAACGTCTGACAGAGCAGGCGGCTCCATTATGGCGACCATGCCCATGACCTGGGAGAGCTTCGGAGAAAAGTTGGAGGTGTCTCTCACAAAAGAAGGCAGTGATCGCGTGAGGGTCACCATCACCAGCTCTCCCAGTCAGAAGCTCACGGTTGTGGACTACGGTAAAGGATACAAGAATGTTATGTCATTTTTTGTCGCATTGA
>JANQPW010000488.1 GCA_028285285.1 Silvanigrellales bacterium | reverse complement strand
TGTCTTCCCGCTGCAGGCCAGATTGCTTTCCGAGCCTCTCGGCAAAGTCTTTTGCAAAATCATCGACGATGTGTTGCACCACGACGATGGGAGGCCCGTCTTTTGGGAAGTTTTCCAGAAGCTGTGCGAGGGCCTCTGGCCCTCCGGTGCTGGCACCAATAGCGATCACGTCATAGGGAAGGTTCGAGTCACTTCTTTTGGCGAACTCTACGAGATCTTGCGCGTTTGATTTGCAGATGCAGCAGAGATTGGCCAAATAATCCAGGTCAAAGGGTTTTGAAAGGAACTCAAGAACCCCAGCCTCCATGGCCTCTTGTGCTGTGGTTGGGCTGGTGGCTCCGCTTGTCATGAGCACTGGAATGGAGGGGTGTTTCGACTGGCAGGCTCGCGCGAACTCAATGCCATTCATACTTGGCATGCAGAAGTCTGTGACAATGACATCTGGAAGTTCGGCTGAGGGATCATTCAGCCTTTTAAGGGCAGCTGATCCGCTGCTGGAAAAGTCTACGGCAAATCCGAGGCCCCCAAAACACTCCTTGAGAAGTTCTTCAAATCCTGGGTCATCATCAACAAAAAGAACCCGAACGGCTCCTGCATCGGGAAGGTCTGGCTTTGTGTTTGGTTTCATGGAGAAAATGGCATTGCCATGGGGGCGAATCAGTCCGTTGAGTGTGTCTGTGGGGTCGCAGTGCCCAAATATCAGATAGCCATCTTCATTTAAGGCCTTTGTCATGGCTCGCGTTGTGTTGCGTGTTTGCGTTTGGGAATAGTAGATCAACACATTCCTGCAAATGATGAAGTCAAAGGGTTCGGAAATGTTTTCCAGATGAGCATTGAGATCGGCACACTCAAAGGAAACACGTGAGTTGATTGCTGAGGAAAAAGTCAGGTGATCGCCATCAACCCTCACATGCTCTCTGAGGTGGTTGGGAATGTGGACGATATTGGATTTATCATAACGAGCGCCAAGTGCTGTTCTCACACTGAGGCGATCGATATCCACTCCCTGGAGGCTGTAGTCTCGGATGTTGCGTTGGGATCGCAAATTCTCAAGCACGAGTGCGATGGAATAGGCCTCTTCGCCTGTCGAGCAGCCGAGACAAAGGAATCGTGGCGCCTTGTCTGAATAAGAACGCCGTAAAATTTCCCCAATGCGGAAGAAGTGAGGTTTTTCACGAAACCATGATGTGGTGTGGATGGTGAGCATTGACACAAGAACTTCCAGCTCGTCCTTCTGAGAAACGAGTCTTCTCAAGTACTCATCGAAGTCTCGAAGATTGAGTTCTCTCATTCTTCGCTTGATGTTAGAGACAACCAGTTGAGGTCTCACACTCTCGGCCGTTTTGCGGTTACCGTACAGGGCCTCGAGGAGCGTGGGAACGGCGTCAAAAATCTTTTTGTCGGAATGAGCTGATCTGGTCACGCGGCGTTTTCTCCGGCTTGGTTGACTTCTTCGGCGCTGAGCACATCTTCAAGTGAAACCAGTGTCACAATCTCATCGTTGATACGAAGAAAACCCAATACATATTCGGGTGCTGTGCTGCGTTTCAACGGAAGATCTTTTTCAATGGTGGAACGTTCAACGGTGTCGACCTGAACGACTTTGTCGACCATGAGAGCAGCCGGCCCGGAAGGAGTTTCGCAGATGGCGTAAGCCTGAACGGGGTGGTCTGGCTCTGTTGAGTTGTCAGTAGCTTGCCGGAGATCAAATGCTCCGATGATTTGTCCTCTCAGGTTGAACACTCCACGAAAAACCTCTCTGGTTTGTGGCACCGACTTGAGAGGAACAGGTTCGACAATTTCTTGCACCTGGAGAATCGGGCAAGCATAGGGCTCTCCGCCCAAGCGAAAAACCAAGATGTCGAGGAAGCGTTGGTTGTAGAGTTCCTCTTCCTCGAGCTCAAGTTGTTCTTCAGGCGGCCTTTGATGCGACATGTTGAGCTCCCAGCAACTGATTGAAGTTGATCACAAATGTTGGCTCTCCACTAGCAAGCACAGCACACCCGAGGAATTCGCTACGGTCGCGGAGTTTCCCGTAAGTTGGTCTGAGAAAAATGGGCTGCTGTCCGATGATGCTTGAGAAAGTTAAAGCTCGACGCCCCTGGGCAGTGGTCACAACCACCCCCGTGGTGTCGGCGTGATCTGGTACCTCTGCTCCGAGGGATTTGCTCAATCGAAACAAAGGAATGGTCTCTTCTGGCCTTTGCAGGGCACTGTCTCCTCCTTGCAGGTGGGTGAGATTCTGGTCCCGAACAAGAAAGACCTCGTCAACAGACTCCATAGGCAGAGCAAAGATGTGACTTCCAGCGCTTGCGATGAGCGAGTCTATGATGTTGACGGAAGAGGGCAGATGAACCTCAAAGGTACTCCCTTGGCCTTTTTTGCTGTGAATTTGAATGGTTCCACCGAGCTCCTCGATGGCCGTCCTCACCACATCCATGCCAACGCCGCGCCCGGAAATATCACTCACAGTCTCTGCAGTGGAAAATCCTGGGCGCATGATCAGCGCAAAGATGTCACTTTCTGCTGGGCCTTCTCCAGGTGAAAGAATACCCTTTGCAATCGCTTTTTTCTCAATTTTCTCGGAGTCGAGGCCCCGTCCATCATCTGACACTCGAATGACCACACTTGTTCCATGCACTATGGCTTCTATTGTGATTTTTGCAGTCGGCTTTTTTCCCAAGCTTTGACGATCGTGTGGGCCTTCAACACCGTGGTCCACCGCATTGCGCACAATGTGAACGAGTGGGTCCTTCATCTTTTCCAGAATGACCTTGTCCAATTCAATGTCGGAGCCGATGAGATGAACCTCAACGTCTTTGTTAAGTTTCCTTGCCGTATCGAGGCAAATCTTTTTCAGCCGTGGAAAAAGCGTGTCGAGTGGGGTCAGCTGCATGCTCAGTACATTCTGATGGGCGCTTTCAGTGAGGCGCACCAAATCATCAATGGTGCGTCGCACAATTTCTGTGTTGAGGTCTCCATCAACCTTTTTGATCGAGTTGAGGATTTCCCCAGCCACTGTGAGTTCTCCAAGGGTGCGGCTCATGAGATCGAGCGCGTCGAGGCGCACGCGAATTGTTGCGTCACCGGTTGTCTTTACTCCGTTTGCAGTTGTTTCCTTTTCCTGGGTTCGCTGCTCGGGCTGTGGCAGCGACATTCCATTTGCCCCAGATGTTTGGTCTTCCTCCTGCTCAGTGCTTCTGCTTTGTTTAGGGAGATTCTCTTCCACCCAAACAATGCCATCGTCACCGCCAAATGAGTCATTTGAAGAGGGGCCAATCAAGCCCTTTCGCGCAACCTCAATACGAGTTGTCCAGCTGGAAAGTGCGGATGGAGTCTTCTGGGGCTCTTTTTCGAGCGAATCTCTCCAGCTGCAGAGGAAGCTATGGAGGTCGGCAAAGAGCTCTGCTGTTTCTTCTTCCCAGAGCTCCGGATCTTCTTTCACCTGAGACAGAATGTCTTCTGCGTGATGAACAAAGCCACCAAACTCGTCGAGCCCAACAGATTTTCCACTTCCCTTGAGGGAGTGTGCGGCCCGGAACAACTGGTTGAGGGCTTCTTCGTCAAACCCATCTTCGAGAGTCTGTAATGACTGTTCCCACATGTCGAGGAGGTCTACGGCCTCCTCAAGAAACATCTTCACGAAGTCCATACTACCTTCAACCCCTTAGGAAAACCGATTATGGGAGAGGTGTCGGCGGGAGTTGTGTTTTGCTAAAGGTGCGGATTGCCGCGTGATCGGTTGAAATGAAGGTGGGAGGCGCTTCTTGCAAGAAAAAAGACGCGACTCCTCAGAAAAAGGAGTGCGTCTTTGTTCTTTTCTAAAACTCGGGATCAGTACCCTGGAGGCAGAATGAAGCCGTTCAGCCCTGTTTCAGCACCTTGGAAGACTCCGTTGTCATCTTTTCGCATCCAGCCG
>JANQPW010000471.1 GCA_028285285.1 Silvanigrellales bacterium | reverse complement strand
AGTGGCCTCTCACCCAGTGCCAGTGAAGCTCATGTTTCCGCGCCAGAGCATCGAGCTCCACCCACAGATCCTGGTTTTTTACCGGCTTCTTTGCGGCCGTTTTCCAGCCATTCGACTTCCATCCATCCAGCCAGTTTTCTGTGAAGGCTTTCTTGACATACTGCGAGTCAGTTGTGATGTGAACACAGCTGGCCCTCTTAAGGGCTTCCAGACCTTTGAGCACGGCAAGTAGTTCCATACGGTTGTTTGTGGTCTTTTCTTCGTATCCATAGTCTTTTCTCACAGCATCCCCATATTGAAGCACATAGGCCCACCCTCCTGGTCCAGGGTTTCCGGAGCATGCACCATCTGTAAAAAGCTCGACTTTGGACATAAGAAATGATTCCATAAGTGTGTTTTAAAGCCAGAATTCACCATTTAAAAGTCCGTGGGTCAAGTGTGATTCTTTCTGCATCATCTTTTGCTTGTTGTGTTTTGAGAGCAATAATCTGTGTTTTCGGGCTGCAGGTGCTTGCGGCTAGAGCGCAAGAGGCTCCAGCTCCACCTCAAAAACCTCCGTCGACGGAGTCTGCAGATGATGCTGATGGTGGGACGCCCGAAGTGATTGGTTTTGAACAGTCCGGTTCTTTGGCTCCTCTTCGACCTTCCGCAAAGTGGCATGATGGCATGACTCTCAAATTGGGGGGAGCCTACGAAGCGCTTTCGGATCGAACGGCCAGACGCTTTCAGGCTCCCAACTTGGGGCTCTTTTGGGGAATGACGCAACATATCAGGGGCCCATGGAGCGGTGGGCTTTCCATTTGGCTTTCGCGTTGGGTGGTTCGTCAGGAAAACACAGCTTTTGTGAGTCGATACAAGGAGGGCTTCTTTGAGACAGCCCCTGTTAGGATTTTCTCCCACGTGGAGTTGGATGTGTCTTTTGCCCTGCGAAAATGGATGTTGAAAGAAGCTTCAATATGGAACTATTTTAGGCCCTCCGCCTATGCTGGGTTAGGCTTTCTCACCTTTTTGGAAAAGCGTGGATGGCCTTTGGCGAGAGGAGAAGAGCTCGATGGAGAAGCCATTGCCCAATGGGGAGTTGGTGTTCGTGGTATTGTGCCAGATG
Source organism: Silvanigrellales bacterium (assembly GCA_028285285.1). Lineage (GTDB taxonomy): Bacteria > Bdellovibrionota_B > Oligoflexia > Silvanigrellales > Silvanigrellaceae > JANQPW01. The sequence goes on along the minus strand of JANQPW010000471.1, from coordinate 680 downwards.
TGTTCGCCCTTCACTTGAGCGTTGAGAAATGGAGGGGTGTCAAAACCTTTAACTTTACGGGTTCTGCTGTCACCCTGTCTTTGGAGTTTGGAGATGTTGGCTACAAAAATTGAGCACACCATGCTCGCGGGTTTCCTTTGCTTTTTGGCTGCTGTTGTCCCGGTTTTTGATGGCCTCGCGCAAGAGCCCCAGCCGGCTGACCTCACAGAGGAAAAACCGACACTCATCAATCGGTCTCTGTTGTCGGTGGGTGGTGATGTGTACTCTATCCTCGATGCTGAGCTGTGTCTTGCACTGTGGAATGCTCTGGGGGATCAACCCACACCTCGCACGAGTCAGTTTGAAAAGCTCACTGGTTTTGGTGGTCTCGAAGACAAATCGGGTTTTGAGAAGGTCATGGCTTACCCCGCAGATGTTAAAAGGTTGATGTTCATTTTGTTTGTGTGGACAGAGGCTCGGAGATTGAATCTCTTTGCTCCGGCGCCAAAGGAAATCTCAAAAAATGAAGTCACCCTGAGAGAAAACGGTTTCGCAGAGACGCTTGAGCCAAAGCTTCGCGAGTACTGGAGTGGATTGAACGAGATGGATCGGCGAAGTTACTTAGACATGATTTTGAGGGCCCGTTCTTATCTCAAAGTTCGGGGCGACCTCAGCGCCAATCAACGCCTTACAGATGCCAG
>JANQPW010000462.1 GCA_028285285.1 Silvanigrellales bacterium | reverse complement strand
CGTGGCCTGGCTATCGCTCGCCTGAGACAAACGGCTGATATCAGACGCACTCCGGTTTTGAGGCCCAACAGCAGGCTCAAAAGAAGCGTGGCCTTCAGTGCGGGCCGGCTGAGAAGGGTGTGGCATGGCAGGGTTCACGGAAGCTTGCTGCGGTTGTTGGTTTTTTTCCGCAGGAGCCTGCGGAGCTGCGGGAGCATGGGTCGAGTGAGCTGAAAAGGCTGGTGATTGATAAAAAGCCTTGCGGTGGTGTGTCGGTGCCGGAGGCTCAACGTAGGCTTGGTCAAACCCGGTGGCAATCACCGTCACACGAATTTCTTCGTCAAGGTGGGAGTCAATGGCTGCTCCCAGAATGATGTTGGCATCTTCGTGCGCCGCCTCTTGAATGAGTGACGAAGCTTCGCTGATCTCATGCAGGGACATGGTTTCCGAGCCGGTGATGTTGATCAAAAGGCCGGTTGCGCCGTCAATGTCGACGTCTTCAAGCAAGGGAGAACTGATGGCAGACTGGGCTGCCTCAGCTGCCCGATTGGAGCCCGAAGCCGAGCCAGTTCCCATAAGGGCCATACCCATCTCCGACATGACTGTTTTCACGTCTGCAAAGTCAACGTTGATGCGGCCGGGAATGTTGATGATCTCAGAAATTCCCTTCACGGCGTTGAGGAGAACATCGTCGGCAAGCTTGAACCCGTCGAGCATAGACATGTTCGGAGGTGCTATGGAAAGCAGCCTCTGGTTGGGAATGGTGATGAGGGTGTCAACTGCTGCGCGGAGTTGTTGGATGCCTTGCTCCCCAAAGTTTCGCCGCTTCTTCCCTTCAAACATGAAAGGCTTAGTGACAACGCCAACGGTGAGCGCACCCAGTTCTCGAGCCACTTGGGCAATAACTGGTGCCGCCCCGGTTCCCGTTCCACCCCCCATGCCAGCGGTCACGAAGATCATGTCCGCTTCTCCAATAATTTCCTGAATGATGGCTTTGTCTTCAAGCGCGGCGTCGTGACCCACGTCGGGGTTGGCACCAGCTCCGAGGCCTTTGGTCAGTTCTCTTCCCAACTGGATTTTTAGGGGTGCCTTGTTTGATTCAAGCGCCTGAATATCTGTGTTTGCCGCAATAAACTCAACCCCTTCCAAACCGGACTCGATCATTGTGTTCACAGCATTTCCACCACCGCCTCCAACTCCGATGACTTTGATCACTGCATTTGACAGAAGTTTTGAGTTGTCAGGCATAGGTTCTCTCCAATTGACAATGACAGACAGCTGTCGTGGTTATGGAGCAGCTGTGCTGTTCCTTTTGTTAAAATTATAGGTGGTTGCTAACACCGATGTAAAGTTGCTGGAACTTTGCAACTCGGTTTTTGTGTCTTTTTCGTCAGAGTTTTGAACAAGACCTCACTCGAAGTTTTGAGCCGCCTCAAAAGGGAAGAAGAGTTCGAATCAACTCTGAGACCTTTCGTCGAGGGCTTTCAGGAGACTGTCTCTTTTCGGGTTTAAGGTAGCCGTTTGTGTTTCCTTTTTGGGAGAGGGCTACCAATCCTGCGAGCGAGGCGAGGGAAGGGTCATCGAGAAGATCGTGAAAACCTTGAAAATTAAAGTGACTGGAGAGCCGGCAGAGAGGGTGAACTTTTCGTTTCATTTGGGAGAGAACCCCCCTTTGTTTCGATCCGCCACCTGTGAGCAAAATGCGTGGGTTGCTGAGCCCGGTTGAGTTGGCGGTGTCCACATGTCGGCCGATGAGGTCAATATGCTCGTTCAATCGTGCTTCCGCCACTGCATGGGAAAACTCCCGCGGACCATTGGCAGATGGTGTGGCAAAGCAATGGAGGCTTCTTTTGATGTGTTCTGCTTCTTCGAGTGGAACATGAAGACAAATGGAAAGATCTTTTGTGACCTGGTGGCTTCCACAGCTGAGAACCTTTGCGAACACTGGTGCTCCTCGACGGTATCCAGTGATTTGGGTCAATTGCTTGCCAATGTCGATCACAATGACTCCGTTTTCTCGTTCGTCTTCACTGGCGACAGAGTGGGCATTGGCGAGCGGTTGGGGAACTAAGGTGTTCACCTTCAACCCAGCCTGTCGAACCGCGCTCAAGATATTGGACACGTGTGAACGGTCATCGAGAAAAAGCGATTTTGTGCGGGCGAGCACGCTTCCAGCCAGCCCGATGGGGTCTGGAGTGTGTGTGTGTTGGTCAATGAGATAGTCGGAAAAAGATTTGAAATAGCAAACACGACTCGATTCTGGCTTCGACAAAGGGTCTGACTCGGTGAGATCTTGCTGGAGCATATTGAGGTCTCCTCGCGTGACCTGACCCGAAGGCAGCCTCTGCAGCGTGGTGAAGCCACCGAGAAACGTGTTTTGCGAAGCGAAAGTGATTCCAGCACTGTAGAAGTGAGTGTTGGTTTGAGATTCGATGTCTTCAATGACATCGAGGAGTGCATCGGCCGTGGCCTGAATGCTGCCAAGGGTTGGTCCAGAGTAGAGGTCTGTTTGTCTTGATGCAAAGCCATGAATGCGAGCTGAGCTTGAATTTGTTGTTTCAAAGGAAACGGCTGCGACTTTGGAGTGGTCAATGCTCAGTGCAAGTTGGAGAGATTTTTCGTTTTTCACTTCAGTCTTTCACCTTGGTCTTCGACTGAGCGCTGCTCCGCTCATTAACGATGGCCTTGTTGGGGGTGCTCAGATCAATGCTTGTGGCTTCGTTACCCAGGGTGGCACTGGCAATGAAGCCTTTGAGGTCAATGAAGGCGCGTCTTCTCGGGTCTTTCCCGAGCTCGACCTTGAGGCAGTTGGTCTCCGAATGCGGAGGATCTGGAGCCTCTTCATTCGAGGCATTCACAGAAGGCCTCTCAATGCAAACTGAGTAGTGATTTTGCTTGTTGAGAGTGACTCCTCCAGTGAGGTGGAGGCCCTGGGCTTTTGCGGCCTGTACAATGTTTGTTGTGGTGCCAAGCACATGCCGGATGTTGAGAGGAGGCACGGCTTTCAGAGTTCTTTTTTGATCTTTTTTGAGCCGGAGTTTTCTGCCCTCAAGTTTCAGAGCGTAGGGAGCTTTGCCAACTCCAGGAACCGGCTCAATGCCAATGAACTGGGCTTTCTTGTTGAAGATGTAGCCTTTTTTTCGGGAGTCGTGCACGGAGAAACCCGGTTCGTGAGTTGAAATTTGAATCACAACGGAACCTGAAATCCGGTACTGAGCCACGGCCCTGTCGATGGCCGGGTACTTTTTAAGGAGCTGGAAAAGTTTGCGATCAAATTGCTGTCTGTTGGCCCGCTTTTTTTGTTCCGACTTCAAAAGCTTCTCAACTTGGGGCTGGAGTTTGGCCCGGAGGGTTTCGTTTTCAAGCACGATCATGAACTCTTTGGGCGGTGCTGTTGAAAGCTCGCTCAAAAAGAGGCTGTAAACGCTATAGCCCCCAAACGAGATGACCAGTAGGCCGATTGTTGTGAAAAGGGCGCGTTCGTTCAAAAAGATAAGTTTACTCACCCACTTTCCGCTGATGGAGATCAGTCGAATGATCTGGTGCCAAATGCTCAGCTTGCCAGGCCTTCTCGATCGGGATCTCTTTCTACGGCTTGCTGGATTCTTCTTCACCGAGCCCTCTTTTCAGCACACCCAGTTGTCGCAAAAATATCGAAGCGAACTCACGCACACGACCAGCCCCAGCAAACACAATGATGTGCTCACCTTGTGGTGAGAAATCTTTGCCGGCCATCTGAAGTGTATCAGAAATGCCAAGGCAAACGTTGACCAAATTATTGGCATCTAAACAGAAAGATGTTTTTTTTCGTTTCTTCAGCTCTGCACAAAACTCCTCAGAGCCTCGTTGTTTTTGCGGCAGCTCGCCTGCAGCAAAAACAGGAAGCACAACGACACCATCGGCCGACGAAAAACACTCGAGAAACTCGCTCCACATGCTTTCAAGTCGAGAGAATCTGTGTGGTTCGAAAACGCAGATGAGCTTGGCAGAACTGCAATGGCGAAGACCGTTTAGGAGTGCACGGATCTTCTGCGGGTTGTGGGCGTAGTCGAGATAGACCGAGAAATTCCTCACCTGAAAAAGAAGCTCCATTCGTTGTTTGAGGCCCTGGAAGGTGAGGAGAGAACGAGCAACCTCTCGTGGTGAAACTCCGAGTCGCTTTCCAACTGCAAAGGCGGCCAATGAGTTCAAGACGTTGTGGCTGCCAAGGAGCGGAATGCGAACCTCGGTATCGGGGTATTCGCGGCACTTCAATGTGAACTCTGTTGTGTTGGCCCGACTTTTTATAGAGGTGGCCTGAAAATCCGCTTCTTCCGAAAAGCCGTAACGAAGGGTATCGAAACCAGAGCGTTGCACGAGTTGCCGTACCTGTTCGTCTTCATGACAGACCACAATGGGGTGGAGCTGTGAGGCAGAACTCAGGTGAGCAGCGAAAGCTTCCTCAAGCTTTTCTTCACTCCCATAATGCTGTGCGTGATCTGCAGAGAGACCCGTCAGAACAGCAATACTTGGAGAAAAGTGCAGGAAACTCCCGTCGCTCTCGTCGAGTTCAGCAATGAGAATGTTGTGGCCACCGCTGAGGTCTCCCGAATGGAACGAAGAACCATAGTGTAGGGCCTCTGCTCCCAAGTAAACAGTTGGGTTAAGTGCCTCACGGAGACCGGCTCCCACTAGGGCGGCAGTGGTGGACTTACCGTGAGACCCACACACTCCAACAGAGAGGAAGGTTCGGCTGAGTTCTGCAAGAAACTTCCCTCGTGACAAAACCTTTTTTCCAAATTTTTGCGCAGAAACAACCTCGGGATTATCTTTTGGCACTGCTGAAGAAACGATCACCACATCGCAGTCGGCGAGGCCTTCTCCATTTTGTTCAGCCAAAATCTTAACCCCAAGCGCTTGAAGGCGCCTCAGCCGTGGTGATGGGGCTGTGTCTGAGCCAGAAACCCTGTGGCCACTGCGGACAGCCCATTCCGCAAGGCCCACCATGCCGGTGCCGGCGGCTCCAACAAAGTGGATTTTTAGGCGCTGAAGCGGCTGTCTGGGCAAAAACAAACTCACATAACTCTCTTCTGTTGATGAAAATAGGCTTGGCCGATGAGTCCGACAGCAAACATGGAAAAGATATAAGCTGTTCCGCCCGAGGACACAAAGGGTAGGGGAAGACCTTTTGTGGGGAGGAGCCCCACCACCATACCGAGGTTTACGGCAGCGTTTCCAGCGAAGAGGGCAAACAAACCCGTGCAAAGTAGCAGATGAGATCGGTTTTGCAACGAACACAAGATGGTCGTGAGAGCAAAGAAAAAGAGGAAGAAGAGAGCGCTCAGCACAAGAATTCCTGCCATTCCCATTTCTTCACCCACCACGGCAACAATGAAATCTGTGTGCGCTTCTGGGAGAAAGAAAAGCTTCTGGGTAGAGTTGCCCAGACCCTTGCCAAACCAACCGCCCGAAGCCACAGCCATAAAGCTCTGTATGATCTGAAAACCACCCCCAAGAGGGTCGGCAAAGGGGTCCATGAAAGTTGTGAGCCGCTTCAAACGGTAGGGGGCCAAGTAGGCTAGAAGTCCGAACAAGGGAAGTGTTCCAAGGGCAAGCCATGCAAAAAAACGAAGCGGAAGGCCGTGAACAAAGAGCATTGTGAAGAGAGCAAGTGCGGCTACCACCACGGTGCCAAAGTCGGGTTGCAGAAGGAGAGCAG
>JANQPW010000430.1 GCA_028285285.1 Silvanigrellales bacterium | reverse complement strand
ATGTGTCGGGCCTGGCTCGCCCCGCACACCCTCTCTTCCAATCGCTGCAACTCATCACAGTGCGGGTGCTCGACTCCAGAGGTCGCAGCAACACCATCGACATTGGCCGAGGTTTTCTCTACGCCGCCGATCGAGGGGCTGAGATCATCAACGCCTCTTGGGGAGGGGGAGCGCGGACTCAGTTTATGGAAGAGTCTCTTCAATATGCTCAAGACCGGGGAGCGCTTGTGATCACCTCCGCAGGAAATGACGGCCTCAACACCGATCGCAACCCCACGGTGCCGGGTGCTTTTCCGGGGGTTCTGAGTGTGGGAGCGCACACGCACCAATTTCGGCGAGCTTCGTTCTCAAACTCTGGTCTGCTTTCCGTTGTGGCCTTCATGCCGGGGCAAAACATCTCGAGCCTTGATCTGAATGGTGGTCTCATCGAAAAGAGTGGAACCAGCATGGCCGCACCACTTTACTCTGCCGCCTTTGCCGCCCTCGGCTCTTTCTGGAAGGCTCAGAACGAGGGAAGTGAAGCAAATTGGCAAGATGCTGTGCTTGGTGCCCTCTGTGCCCACCCCCGAAGGGAGGCTCGCGCCCGCCCCTCACAGTGTGGGGTGCCCCATCTCCCACAAAGCTTGAACAGCCTGCTTGCAGACTGAGCACGAGGGGTTATAAAGAGTGTTTCCGCTCCCCCACCCGACGAGGAAGGCCATGGCAAAGCTCAGTATCAAGAACCTCCACAAAACCTATGACAAAAAGGTCACCGTGCTGCGCGACGTGAACGTGGAAGCGAGCGATGGGGAGTTTGTTGTGCTGGTTGGTCCTTCAGGTTGTGGAAAATCAACCCTTTTGCGCTCCATTGCCGGGCTTGAAGAGATCACCTCAGGCGATATCTTCATTGGCGACAAAAAGGTGAACAACCTTGCACCGGCCGATCGTGATATTGCAATGGTTTTCCAAGACTACGCCCTCTATCCCCACATGACGGTGAGGGACAACCTCGCCTTTGGACTGAAGATCCGAAAAACCTCGGAATCTGAAATTGAAAGCCGGGTTCAGGAAGCGTCACGCATGCTGGAGATCGGGGCATTGCTCGACCGCAAACCAGCGCAACTCTCCGGAGGCCAACGCCAACGGGTGGCTATTGGCCGAGCCATTGTGCGCAAACCCAGTCTCTTTCTCTTTGACGAACCTCTTTCCAACCTCGATGCACAGCTCCGCTCCCAAACCCGAATTGAACTCGCTTCCCTCCATGAAAAGGTGGGGAGCACAGTGGTCTATGTGACCCACGACCAGGTGGAAGCCATGACTTTGGCCGACCGCATTGTTGTGTTGAACAAAGGCATTGTGCAGCAAATGGGAAGCCCATTGGAGCTCTATCAGCAGCCCGCCAACACCTTCGTGGCCTCCTTTATTGGCAACCCGAGCATGAATTTTTTCGAAGGGGAACTGAAGCGAGAAGGCAATAAGAAATCCTTTCATTTGTCGAACGCCCTCACTCTCGACTTCACGGGAGCACCCACACCCCCTCAACCGGGCCGCTACACTTTAGGGCTGCGTCCAGAAAGCATTAAGGTTCTCGCCTCAGGTGCGGGCCGGGAGTCTCAGGGCACAGTCGACTTTGAACCGGAGGCGCTCCTCCTCGAACCCCATGGGCACGAAGCGCACCTGGTTTCTCTGCTAGCCGGCAAACAGGTGATCATCCGCTCCGCTAACCCCCACCGCCTGAAGGTCATGGAGAGCGCTCAACGCGGAGACACGCTCAAGTGTACAATTGACAGGAACGAACTCCACTGGTTTGAATCTTCTGAAGAAGGGCTCCGCTGCCAAGTCGACTCAAAGTGAACTGATGGGGCCGCAGATTCTTTTTGTTGCAAAATTATGCCAGATATTTAGGCAACTCTTACCGATTTTACCCCTGTTTTGGCTTTGCAACACGATGCCAGTTGCGGACTTCCCCCCAACCAGGTGAAAATAGAACCGGAAGGCTGTGAATCGATTGACCCCTTCAGTCAATTCCGGTAGCAAAAACCAAACATCATTCGACAACTGAGAAGCATCTGAAAGAGGAAAAGCGCATGGTCAATTGGTTTCGCCTGCATCCAAACGGCCCGTCACGAAGATGGCGCCAAGTCCGTGTCCTTTGTTTCGCTGTCACGACCTCTCTGTTGAGCTCCCATTGCGGACATCACTTTCACAGCAGCGGCCAACTCGGACCTCAAGGAAAAATCAAAGAGCTGAGTCAGCCCGACTTGGGGTTGTGGCTGCAAGGGGGAGATCATTTTGACTCCGATGCGTCCGAAAACAGGACTCAGGGAACAGCTTCTTCAGAGGCTCTCCAGCCGCTGTTGAGTGGAGACATTCGCTTCAACACCCAAGAGTCGGCCGATGGAGCGCTGAACGTGACCGTTTCAGGACCAGGAACTCTTGCCGTCACCACAGACGGCAGCTTACCTGATCTGCAAAACCCAAATGACAACACGATCATTTCTGAGAACTCGGTCTCCATAGTTTTGACCCGGCCCACCATATTGCGGGCCACTCTCACCCGAGACAACCAAACTTCAGAGTTGCGGAGTCAATCTTTCATTCCCAAGATCATAGACATAGAAGTGGCTCAGGTTCCTCCAGAGCTCGCCAGTGCGGAGCTCTACGTCACGGGGGCCTTTCGGGGTTGGAGTGAAACCCTCGACGAAAACTTTCGCTTGCGAAGAGACCCCGATGGTCGGCGCCGCATCCGCATTCGCAACGAGCGTGATGGCCGCTTCGTTTACAAGTTCATTGCAAGCCGCCCCAATGGCACGACTGTTTGGTGGGCTGACCCTTCCTCTCCGCGAACGGGTGTGGGTGACTTTGAGAACAACTTTGCCCCTCCCGCGCTCCAGATCTTAGGGCGCCAGTTCATCCGCAATTCTCCTGGATTCATTGAAGAGGCAGCTCTCGATCTGCGGCTCCAGCCTGTCGCTGCCCTTGACCAGCCCGGCCGTACCGTACGGGTAAGAATTGGTTTTATTGAAGGTGATGTTTCCGCTGCTGAGCTGATCTTTCCCAACGGCCAGAGCGTGGCGCTCGAAAAGTCACGATACAGCCGTGCCGAGATTCCTTTCGAACAGTTCACCGGTCATGTGGTTCTTCCCGAAGAGAACACGCGCACCGGATTTTTGGTGAGAGCTGTTGATGGAGACAGACAACTCCGTCTGGGGTTGAATGGACTTCTTCAATCGGGAGAAAACATCAGCGAGGACAACACCTTCCCCTTTGTTTTCAATGCGACCGAAGAAACTCTCAATGGCCAAGAAATCTATCAGATCCCGCTTTGGGCGGTCGATGCCAACTGGTACCAGATCTTTCCGGAACGCTTCCGCAACGGAGACACAGCAAACGACGCACCCGGGCCTCTGCCCTATGAGTGGAATGAGTTCCTGGGTAGTGACATACCTGACCGCTTTCAGAGTGTGAGAGAGTGGACTTCAGACTGGTTTCAGTTCGACAGCGCTGAGGCCGAGCTGGAAGAACAGGTCATGAGTCGCGTGCCCGATTCCAGCAGACGTGATGTTCAGCGCCAGATTGTTTTGAACAGGCGCTACGGTGGAGATCTCGAGGGCCTCAGAAGCCAGATTTCTTATCTGCGAGATCTGGGCATCACAGCCGTGTACCTCAACCCCGTGTTTGAGTCTGACTCTAACCACAAGTACGACACGAAGGACTACAGACACATCGACCGCCACTTTGGGCCCATGCGGCGCAACCGAAGTGGTGAGGCTCAGCTTTTTCGCGATGACCGCCAGCTTCTGGCACGCGAAGACCTGAGTGACCCCAGCACCTGGGGTTACACTCGTGCCGACAAACTCTTCATGCAAACCGTTTCCGAGCTGCAGGAAAACGGCATCCGAGTGGTCATCGACGGGGTCTTCAACCACTCCGCAGCCAACTCTGCATTCATGGAAGATATTGCCCGAAACGGCAGGAACTCGGAGTTCTTTCCCTGGTTTGAAATGGCCTACGTTGATGAACCTGAGTTTGAGGCCCTGAAGTGCCGCCTATCAGACTTTTACCTCGATGAACGAGAGTACCCCGAGGCTGCTAACGTGGCCTTTGAGGCCTGGTTTGGCTACTGCACCCTACCCAACCACCGTGAGAACTTCGAACAGACCGTGTTCCACCCTGGCTTTAAAGAATACCTCGACAACATCATCCGCAGATGGATGGAGCCAAAAACTGTTGATGGCATTTCCTACAATGGTGTTGATGGCTTCCGCCTCGATGTTTATGGAGACGTGAGCCAAGAGTATTGGAAGCTTTTCCGCCAAACGGTGAAGGGCATCAAAAAAGACGCACTGATCATTGCCGAAGAGTGGTACGACGGTTTTGAGATTTTGCGCGGCGATCAAACCGATGTGCTCATGAACTACACTGCACGAAGCCTCATTGAAAGTTGGTTCATCAACACCAGCGAACGGGATCGCTTTCGACCCAGCATGGCCACAGACCGCATAGAGTTTCAAATGAACAACTACCGCGAGCATGTGAAGCATGGCTTGTGGACTATGCTGGAGAGCCACGACACGGATCGCCTCCTTTCCAAAACCCTGTTCGCCAACCGGGGCCTCTCTCCAAGACCTCAAGACGGGAACTCTTGGGACGATGGTTCGGTGAATCGCCCTGATCTCGGCGCACCCTATTCAAATGACAAGCCAGGGGTGAATGAAAGAGAGTTCTACAAGGGCATCTTAGGCTTCCAAATGGGCTATCTCGGTGCTCCCATCGTCTATTACGGTGCAGAGTGGGGAATGTGGGGATCAGACGACCCTACCGACCGCAAACCCATGATGTGGCCTGATCTCTTTGATGGTTCAGACACTGAAACCCGGTGCATCACCTACCCCGGACTGTGGTGTCGGCTGCAGCCCGACGTGACTTTCACGATGGAGCCAGACTTCGACATGTTTGCGACCCACTCCCGCATGGCCAATGCCAGGCTCCAGAGCAAAGCACTGCGGCGCGGCGCCTTAAACGCACGCCTGCGAGTGAGGTGGAATGGTGGCGAACATGTGCTGGGTGAACCGCGCTCAGACTTCCTCTTCCTTTGGGGGTATGAGCGAAACTTTGCTGATGAAGAATTTGGCTACTTTGTGTCCAACCGCAACCTGGGACGAGACCGGCTCGACTTTGAATTGCTCACGCGTTGGCCGGGTGGAACCGTGGTGCGCGATCTCGTTCGCGATGAAACACACGTGGTCAACGACGAAGGCGGCATTCCCCTCAGCATTGAACGAGAACGGGCTGTGCTGCTCGTGGCTGAAGAGACTGCCGGAGAGTGATCTCCCCCCTCCTTGAAGCGCCCAGGGTCTATTTCTCATTTGGCTCTGGATAATACTGACAAGTCACTTCTTTATCGACCACCTCTTTCTTCTCGGAGAACACGCCATTTATGGTGTAGCTGATCTTTGCTTTGAACTTCTCGGGGAAGCCACTTGGCACGACTCCGCTTTGGATGGGATCCAATGAAAAGCTCACCGACTTGGTTCCTGCAAGGGTGTGCGCCTGGTAACCCAAGAAGGGGCCTCCAGCCTGGGCGACCTGCTCAGAATAGTGAGACGTGCCATGGACCATGGTGACTTCGTTGAAGGAGAAACTCTTGCTTTTTTGGACAACTTGCTGCTCAAAAACGGACCATTCATCGTAGTCAAGAAGAAGGGTGGCTTTCGGTGTGTTTTGCGCATCGTGCTGCAGCAATTGCAACCACGGGCTGTCGCTCTCTCCGTCAACCTCATCAGCGCAATTCAGGCGCAGCTTCACAACACTCTCGCCAGGCTTGGTCACTCCAGGCACATGATCTTCCTTCGGCCACTTGATGCGTTTGGCCTCGCTTTCTGAGTTCTTGTTCTGATTTTGGACACAGGCGCCCAAATTCAGGGCAACAATAAAAACACTCAACTTTGCCAAATAGCTCATTTTTGACCTCTTTTCTGGGTGTGTCGGCAAACATCCAACCAACCCAGCAATGAGCAGGCCAAAAGAGGAATACTGACCAAATTTTCAAGAATCTGAGAAAAGGGAGCCGGAGAGATGTGCAGAAAGACGGCCACATAAGCCCGACGAGAACGAAGAGATTGCCCAAATGGGAAGTGGTCTCATCTGGGCAAGGTCGAGGCGTCGGAGGGCGCGGTGTGCAGAAAGACGAGCACATAAGCCCGACGAGAACGAAGAGATTGCCCAAATGAGACAGCTTCTAGCCTTTTGAACCGCCCACTGTGAGCCCTGACACCATGTACTTACTGGAGTAGAGGAACAGAAGCACAACAGGGATGGAGATGATCACCGAGCCCGCAGCAAACATACCCCACTCCGAAGAGTAATTCCCCTGAAGTTCGTACAAACCAAGAGGCCAAGTGCGCAGGCCTGGGTTTTGGATCACCGTCGACGCAATGATGTACTCGTTCCATGCTTGGGTGAAGTTGAACAGAAACACAATGGCCAACGAAGGCGTGGAGAGAGGCAATAAAATGCGATAAAACGCACCAAACTCAGAGCACCCATCAATGCGTGCCGACTCTTCCAAGCTCCTTGGCACAGAGTCAAAATACCCCTTCAACACCCATATGGAAAACGGAAGAGTCGTGACCGAGTAAGCCACCACCATACCGGCATAGGTGTTCAGCAAATTCAATTGTGTCAAAATGAGATAAATGGGGAGCACCAGCATGGCCGCGGGAATCATCTGGGTCATCATGAGAAACAACAAACCACTCTTGCGCCCTGGAAACTTAAAACGCGAAAAGGCATAGGCAGCTGTGGAGGCCAAAATCACTCCGATGAGGCTGGTGGTCACGGTGATCACCAGGCTGTTGTAGATCCACTGCAAGAAAGGTTTTTCCGAAAACACCCGAACATAGTTTTCAAAACTAGCATCTGCCGGAATGATGCTCAGGTCTGAGGAGAGCAGCCGATTTCCTGGCCGAAGCGAAATGGTCACGATGCGCGAAATGGGAAACACGGCAATGATCACGGCCACCCAAATCGCGATGTGGGAGAGCAGCGCCCGCGTGGGAGAAACCTTCGAAATTGCCGTGTGATTGCCAGCCATTGTGTTCTACCTCTGTTGCCCTTCGCCGATCACTTGATGGGATCATCCGCAATTTTCGAAACCCGGAACCAAACCGCGGTCAACGCCAGCAAAATCAGGAAAATGACCACCGCGTATGCCGCCGAAAAACTGTACCGATTGTAGAAAAAGGCTTGCTTGTAGAGATCCGACACGAGAATATCCGCCCCCTGGGAGCCCCCTCTCTGAGCCGTCATCAAATACACCACATTCACATTGTTGAAGGTCCAGATCATTCCCAGAATGGTGGCTGGAATCATCACAGGTTTCACCAGCGGCAAGGTGATGTTGCGAAACTGGGTCCAGCGAGAAGCCCCATCAAGTGAAGCAGCCTCGTAGTAAGACCTAGGAATGGCCTGAAGTGCGCTCAGGGAGACAATCATCATAAAGGGCACACCCAACCAAATGTTGACTATACAAATAGACGCAAAGAGAGCGGTGGGATCGGACCACCAAGCCTGACGTTCAATACCCAACCAGGTCAGAGGTTGAATCACCCCATCTCCCCAGGGAATGCTGAACAGGCTGTTCACAATATCGAGAATGTTGTTGACATAGCCATAGGTCGAATGGAATTCACCCCGCCACGCCAGCACGGCAATGAGCTGCGGAATAGCCCAAGGAAGAATAAGGATCGTGCGGTAAATGCCCACAAATCTCAGCTTCTGGTTGAGCAGAATGGCCAAACCCATGCCCAATGTGAGGTGAAAAAACAGGTTGATACCCGTCCAAAGGAAGGTTCGACCCGTGATGGTCCAAAACGACTCGCGAGTTTCCGTTCCGGCCTGCAACACAGTGGCAAAGTTTCGCAACCCCGCAAACTCAATTTCACCGGTGCGGATCCACTGCCCCAAAGTCTCCAGGTTCAACCAGTGGAAGGCGAGGTAGAGCTCAAACATCAGTGGGTACATAAACAGCAAAAACACGCCCACAACTGCGGGTGCCGCAAAATACATGGGGCTTTTATGACGCCCTTTGAGCGCATACTTAAAGAACAGGGAAACCGCCATGGGGGCTACGCCCAGGAAAACGACGACGCTCCAGTCGGCACTGAAGTGAGACTTCAGCACAAAGCCAATGGCAAGCCCAAGAGCAAACATAAAAGGAAGGTAGGCAGGGTTCTTCCAATAAGCGTAGTTCAGCTGCACCGCCGCGAGAATAAACGCAACTCCAAGGCTCAATAAGAAAAGGAGCCGAAGAACTTCAAGCAGTGCCGGGACAAAATCGACCACTGTCACTCCTTCAAAGCGGCCAGTTTCTCAAGAGCGCTTTGCTGCATCAACCGTGCAGCATTTTCAGGTTCAAGGTCTCCAGACATAACCTTCTGCAAAGCAGGTCGCATGGCATCCCAAGCAGCTCGCATTTCAGCTTCCGCAGGCATGGCGCGGCCGTGCTCCGCAGCAGCAATCACTGGCTGCAAATCAGCCAGAGAGCGAATGGCCTCAGATTCTAAAGCCGCCGTTGTGGCGGGAATCCGGTTCATGAGCTCGCCCACTTCAATTTGGACACGCTCACTGGTCATGAACTTCACAAATTTGGCGACCGCCTGCTTCTTGTTCTCAGGCATTCCAGCCAGAAGGAACATGTAGCGACCGCTCAACATGGGTGACATGTGCTGGCCAGTTGCAGACACCTGAGGCAGGGGAGCAATGCCCAATTTGTCTTTACCGAGTGCCTCTCCATACTCCGCAACGGTCCAATCACCGCTGATTGTGAGAGGCGACTTCTCTTCTATGAACAAACCCTTAGCGCAGTCGTAATCGCACTCATCAGGAATCACTTTCTCATCGAACTTCAAACCTTTGAGGAACTGAAGCGCCTTCACCACTCCCTCACTGTTGAGGTCGATCTGCACATCACCCGAAGGCGATTTCTTCAGAGGCCAGGCCCCGAAACCGCCCATGATGGGTGCAAACCAAAAAGGCTCGTTTTGAAAAAAAGCGAGACCATAGACATTCTTTTCAGGCTCGGAGTGTTCTTTAGCAACAGCAACCAGCTCTTCCGTGGTTTTCGGTGCTTCTGAAATCATCGATTTGTTGTAGAACAGCATGAGGTGGTTGCCATAGGAAAGAGGCACGGCCATGTGCTTGCCACCCAACTGCACAGCATCCAGCGCAGGTTTCGTGAAACGGCCCTGGTCAACATAATCGTCGATGGGATCGATCAGACCAGCGGTGGCGAAAACCCCAGCAAAGTCGTTGGGACCATAAAGAATTTCGGCTGCCTGCCCACCCGTTGCAAAGGTCGTGTAGCGGTTGCGCAGATCTTCCACTTGAAAAGTCTGACGAGTGATCTTGATGTTGGGGTTTTCCTGCTCAAACTCGTCGATCCACTTGTCGAGAAAGGGAGTGTTGGCGGCTTCCTATTGGTCCCACATGGCCAGCTCAATGGGGCCGTTTGAAGCCTCACCGGCAGCGGAAGGGGCCTCTTCGGCGCTGGAAGAAAACAGTTGGTAGCCAATCGCTCCCGCGATCACAAGACCAATCACCCCCAGTGCAATGGTATTCCCACCTTTTGAAGGCTCTCCTCCGCCATCTGCAGACTCACTTCTGAGCTCAGTTCGTTTGAAAAACATCACAACTCCTTCACATGTGGATCCGGCGCTTCGAAAAATGTCTCGTCAGTTGCGCTTCATGCTTAGCGAAAACCAGCCCAACACACAAGCAAATCCACTTGGCTGCCCGGGCCACATGCTGTATACGCCGAAAAGAAAACCGTCAACTGAGTGAGGCCAAGATGACAGTCTTGAAACAAGTGAGCGCCGTCTCGTGTTTAGCCCTCCTCCTCTTCTTCTGTTTGTTGGGGAGGGAGTCACGAGCCCTGGCTGAATCGGAATCTCCCCGAGCTTCAAACAATCTCCTCGTGCTGGGCGTTGAAATCAACGGCCCCGTGTCGCAAGCCACATCAAGCCACATTGAGAGGGCAATAGAGCAGGCAAAGGCCCAGGGTGCCCAGGGTATCTTACTGCGCATTGACACTCCTGGCGGCTCCCTAGAAGCCACGCGCCTCGCTGTGAGCAATCTCATACAGTCGGAAGTTCCACTTTTTGTCTATATTGGCCCAAGAGGAGCCCGTGCGGGCAGTGCGGGAGTGTTCTTTACCCTAGCCGCGCATCGTGTGGGAATGGCCGAGGCCACCCGACTGGGAGCTGCCCACCCAGTGAGTTCCGGAGGCAAAGACATTGAAGGCGACATCGGCGAAAAGGTTGAGAACGACACTGTTTCCTGGGCGAGGAGCCTTGCTGAGCTCCGCTCCCGGCCTGTTGACTGGGCTGAAAAGGCGGTTCGGGAAAGCGCAACCCTCACAGTCCAACAAGCCCTCGAAATGGGCATGGCCGATATTCAAGCCAATTCAGAAAGGGAATTCCTTGACCAGTTGGGTGCCGAAAAGCAGATTTCCCCCGGCTCAATTGTGCAAAACCTCCCCATGACAACTTCTGAGCAGATCGTCGCTTTTCTTTCTGATCCCAACTTGATCTACGTCATGCTCCTTGCGGGCATGTTTGGGCTCTTTATTGAGTTTAAGAGCCCGGGGTTGATCATTCCTGGAGCATTGGGTGCCTTTCTATTGGCTCTGGTTTTTGGGGTTCAGAGCCTGCCCATCAATGGATTTGCGTTGGTGCTGATGGCGGCCGGTGCCGTGCTCCTGGTAGCGGATCTCTTTGTGACCAGCCTGGGTCTGCTGAGCGTTGCCGGAGTCACGTCGCTCATTGTTGGCTCCTATTTGCTTTTTGACGACGGACGAACCTTGGGCACAAGTGTTTCAGAACCCTTGATCTGGATCGTTGGTGGTGTTTTCTCGGCAACGGTTATCCTCATTGGGAGCCTGATTGCCAAAGCACAATTCATGAGCCACCACAAAGACTCTGGCCCCGATCGAGAAGCTTCAGCCGAAGGCCTGCCCCCACGCGCCGATGTGACCCTTGAAATCACGTCTGGTCGGCCGGGGAAGATCTTCTACAAAGGGAGCTACTGGAATGCGGTTGCAGCGCAATCCTCGGGAACCGAGAGTGACAGAAGCCTTCCTGAAGGGA
>JANQPW010000427.1 GCA_028285285.1 Silvanigrellales bacterium | reverse complement strand
GAAGCGCAGAAAGGCGCTGGCTCGGCACAGAGGGGCAGTGCTCCGGCAGCAGCCGCAGATGGAGCCACCGCAGCGCGCAAACGCTCTTCCTCAAGAAGCCGCCGGCGCAGTCAGCGGAGTCGTGGCGGAGGCGCTGCAGGTCGTGATGCCTCAAAGCCTGCTCCGGCTCCAAAGCGAACGGAAGCCTAGGCTCTGTCACTGTCATTTCTTGAGGAGCTTTTGCACCCCGAGTTTCATTTTTTGAAGAAAGCTCCCTTCTTCTTTACAGTTTTGCAAAAAGCTGAGTTTGGGAAGCCGGGCACGATTGATCTTTTCAATCTCTGGTTTCAGCTTGACGCACAAAAGCGATTCGTACAGCTTGCGAGGCGCTTGCCCAATCATATCCAATTCTCCCAGCCACATTGCGGCCAACGAGAATTTGTCGACTTGGACCAGGTTTGGATAGGGCGTGGGGTTCATGCCCCAGTGGGCCGTGCTCACGCGGTTGGAGCCTGGCTGCACAAAATCAGGTGAGGTTGGTTCCACGGCTTTTAGCCAGTGGCTTGTGTGATCTTGGAAGTGCCCCCCATGATAATAGTCGTTCAACCAGGGCCGATCGACGACGAAGGGGTGGGAAAAGCTGTCTTTGACCTTGTAGGCTCCGAAGTCCAGAAGCTCAAAGTTTCGGGTGACTTGGAGATTGACCTGATCGTATGTTTCTTTTGTGTTACTAGTTTTGTGTTGTCCTGTTGATGTGAGGCCATACTCTCGAAGTTTCTTTTCCACTTGTATTTTAAATTCGACGGAGGGTTCTGATCTTTTAATCGTGCTCCTCCGATTCCAGGTGAGTCCCATGATGTTGCCGGCAATGTTCGTGAAGTGGCCAAGGCGAATGTGGGAGCGACGGAGCAGGAGTGCCGCTGGCATTTGCAGGCCGGGCGGTGCATACACCCGGAAGTTCAAACCCAGCACAGCATAGTTGGGGA
Organism: Silvanigrellales bacterium; assembly: GCA_028285285.1. Lineage (GTDB taxonomy): Bacteria > Bdellovibrionota_B > Oligoflexia > Silvanigrellales > Silvanigrellaceae > JANQPW01. Next base: position 1,574 of record JANQPW010000427.1, on the reverse strand, counting down.
GCACTGTTGGCTCCAGACCGTAACTGCTCATGTGAGATTGTCGTGTTTCTTTGCTTTGGGAGTCGAAAATAGCCGAAACAAGCTTTTCGTACGCAAATTCGCGAATGGCCTCAGCCTGGCTCATGAGGCCGGTGCCGTGGCTCTCTTGCCCGGCTCGAATGGGAGAGTGAGCCCCGGCGCCCTTGAGATCTAGCAAGAGGGTGTCGGTGGGGGTGGACGATATGGTCACCGTTGAATCTTGGGGAGATACAGGAAATGCGGGCACGATGAGAGCCCGCCCATACCGAAAGGGTCGTAAACCCGTGCGAACCTGGCCGGGGATTACTTTTGTGGGGGTTTGAACTCCCCGCGGTGGGCCGAGTTCCGTTTGGGAGAAGGCCATCCACGCAAATTGCTCCACCAGCCACTGGTCGATCTCCTCATCAGTTTGCTCCTTGAGAAAGGGAAAGTCTTTGCGCAACAGGGTGTAGTCGGCCAGCAGCACTCGAGCCGGAACGCGCACCATTTTGGCCTCTTTGTGAGGTGTGCGCGATGCGAGAAACTGCTTGAGACGGAGCGGTGTTCCGACCTCTTCATGTTGAAACAGCGTTGGCCGAGCAAAACGTTCAATGGCTTCAGGTGTGAGGCGCGCGCCCTTTGTGGGCGAATAGTCGATGAAGGGGGGGTGTTCCCATGTGGCCAAAAAAGGGTCTTGGCCCGGAAGCGATTCCTCTGAATGCACGGTTGCCGATCGCGTGATGCAACTCGGGAGGCACAGCACGTAAATGAAGAAAATCCAGGTGATGAACTGCGCAACTTGCAAGTGATGCTCCCCTCGGTTTGATCAGCTGGACTTCATCTTCGCAAAGACGCACAAGGGCCGCAACTGAGTCAGGTTGTGAGGGTGTTCACAAGCCCATGTTACACTTGCCAAGAGATTGAAAAAGGAAGGAGAGATCAATGGCTGGAGTGAAGGTGAGTGTCACCGTTCGAGCCCCACAAGAAAAGGTCTTCGAGATATCGAGCAATATTGTGGATTCCGCCAAGGTGATCAGTGGCATCCAGGCGATTGAACCCCTCACAGAAGGCCCTGTGAAGCCGGGCTTCAAGTGGCGCGAGACTCGCATCATGTTTGGAAAAGAAGCCACTGAAGAGATGTGGATTGACGCTTTTGAGCCACCCCATCGTTACACTGTTCTTGCCGAGAGCCACGGCTGCAAATACCACTCAGAGATCCGTGTGGACCCCAGCGGAAGCGATCCCCAGAGCTGTGTTTTGTCCATGAACTTTTCGGGAGAGGGCACCACTTTCTTCGCCAAGTTGATGAGCGCTGTCATGGGGTGGATGATGATGGGGTCTGTGCGCAAAGCCTTGCAAAAAGACCTCGAGGATGTGAAAGCAGCCGCCGAATCAGCCTCTTGAGCCCTATTTTTTGGTCTTTTCACCCTCTACTTTTTTCTCAGCCTTCGCTTCGTTTTTTGCTCGCGTTGCGCTGAGGGGTGCCTTTGGGGCAAAACGTGACCAACTCTTGATGTAGGTGTAGGCCGTGCGGAGGAGTTCATCTTTTTGAAAGTTCTCTGGCCATTGGCTGATGT
>JANQPW010000425.1 GCA_028285285.1 Silvanigrellales bacterium | reverse complement strand
GGAGTTTCTCCAGAACAGTTCACGAATTGGCGCTGGCAAATCCAACACCAGATCCGCCATTCACGAGATCCCTCTGGCCCTCTGAGCTTCACAGAGAAGGAGCGATCGGCCTTTGAAAAGCTTGAAAAGAATTTCCAGGCGGGAATCACGCCATACTACGCTTCACTGATTGACAATGACAACCCAAACTGCCCCATCCGTTTGCAAGCTGTGCCTCAGCTGGCAGAAGCCCACGATCAGCTCGGAGTGGCCGACCCCCTCGAAGAGAAATCCAACTCACCGGTGGCAGAGGTGGTGCATGTTTACCCCGATCGCGTGGCCTTTTGTGTGGCACAATTGTGCCCGGTCTACTGTCGTTACTGTTTTCGAAAACGCCGCGATGAAGAGGAAGGACTGCACTTCAACCCGCGCATTGTTCAGGAGGGGCTGAACTACATCCGTAGCAACCCCCAGATCCGAGACGTGCTGCTCACTGGTGGCGATCCACTGGTGACCCACGACAACTCCATTTTAAAAATAGTCGCTGCGCTGCGGGAGATTCCCCATGTGGACATCATCCGCATTGGAAGTCGTGTGCCGGTCACTTTACCCTACCGCATCACGACGGAGCTGGCAGAAGGCCTTGCCGCTCACCATCCCATTTGGCTCAACACTCATTTCAACTGTGCTGAAGAAGTCACTCCGGAAGCGGCTCAGGCTGTGGACACGCTTCTGCGGGCTGGAATTCCTGTGGGCAACCAAAGCGTGCTGCTACGTGGCGTTAACGACTCTGCACCTCGCCTCAAGGCCTTGAATGAGGCACTGATCCGCATTCGTGTGCGCCCCTACTACCTCTATCACCCACAGATTGTCGACGGCACCGAGCACCTTCGTGTGCCCTTGGAAAAAGGTCTCGACATCATGCGAGCCCTCCGTGGCCAAACCACAGGTTTCGCTATTCCGCAGTACATCCTTGACACCCCCTATGGTAAGTTACCCCTCACCCCGCAAAACATACTGGGGCGTGATGCTGACCACGTGGTGCTGCACTCCAATGATGGCCAAAAAATCTGGAGGGAGCCTAGCCCTCTCGAGGGTTACCAACCGCAAAAGGAGATCCCGTCCTATGTCGAAACACACACCGGATCCAACCCGACTTCTGTGTGAAACGAGCCCAAATGGCATCACCACAATCACTCTCAACTCTCCTAAAAGCCGCAATGCCCTTGACGCAGAACTCTGCGCCGATTTGGTCTGCGAACTCGAAAAATGTGAGACCGCCGCAGCTACCCGGGTTGTGATTCTCCGAGCAGAAGGCAAAGCCTTCAGCGCTGGAGGAGACATCAAAGCCATGCGCGATCGACGGGGAATGTTTGCCGGTGATGCTCTGGAGCTCGCGCGCTCTTATCGCAACACCATTCAAAAAGTGCCGCTCGCCCTTTTGGCTCTTTCAAAGCCGATCGTGGCCGTCATTCAGGGATCGGCTATTGGAGCAGGCTTTGACTTGGCCTGCATGTGCGATCTGCGCCTCGCCACT
>JANQPW010000419.1 GCA_028285285.1 Silvanigrellales bacterium | reverse complement strand
CCGCCTTTTTTCACCTGTACGACTTCAGTGAGATCCTCAAGACTTCAAACGACAGGCTGACGGTCAATGCTCCCGATCGTCTGGACGACTTCCGCAAACGCGAAGAGGACATGCACAACGCCTTTCGCCGCTACACCCGGGCCAATCGCGATTGGAGCCTGGCTGAGTGGATCGGGCTGCTCACCGATCAGGGCATTGTGGCAAAGCCCCTCTTTGAGTTCCCCTGGGAGCAATACCTGAAGGCCGACAAGCAGGCCCGTTACGAGCGCCTTGTGAAGCTCAAAACCCTGTTTGGGGAAGATCCGGTGTTTGTGCATGAGGCCAGCCGAGAGCAAGACCTCGAGCAACACCGCATCATGCATGAGTGGCTTTTCACGGGCATGTGGTGGTGGTTTGCCAACAAGTTTTTGCGCGCTGGCAATGCGCTTGTGCAAAAAATCTGGGATTCCGAGTTGAACGAGTTTCAGGAAACAAACCCTTCCAATATTCTCAACGGCAAATTCACCCTGCCCGATGCGGATTTGATCATGGAGGCCTACCGTGGCTATGTGCCGGTGCCCCGACCTTTGGGCGACAACAGCAACACCCCGCGCAAAAGGATCTTTTACCCCACGCCCGAGGGCATGATCGTGCACTCAACTTTCCGCAGGGGCTGGGTGAAGCACGACACTCGTGTGAAACATGAGTTTTGGGCCAATCGACCCGGTAGAAATGTGAAGAACTACTTGGCCACGGAAGCACTCGAGTTCAATGTCTACAATTTTGAGCAGCTCACCGGCATTGACAACATGTACCAGGGATACATCATTGGTGCTCCTCTGGGCGGGGGAACCAACACCATCTTCAACGAGATGAAGGCGCGTCGCGACGCCGCCTGGCGCTCTTTCAACAGCCAAGGTGGGAAGTGGAAGGCCACTGCGGCAGAATTTGCACAAATGGGCCTAGAGAAAGCACCCTTTTTGCTCTACCGCCGGGAAGACCTGAACCGAGCTCAGAAGGAGCTCATCGATCTCCCCGTCACAAACTTTGGCAACACCCAGCAAACTCAGCTCTTTCCCCGAGATCCCAATCTGGCCGATGGAGAAATCGAAGCCTACTTGAACCCCAACCGCATTCTGCTCTTCGATCAGGTGGAATCAGCTCCGTTTACAGCGGGAGGCAAACAGCTGGATGTGTTCCACCCCCGCGGCTTGAACTTCGCTGTGCGGGCCAGTGCGGGCGAGCCGGGCGCCTTCCGTCGTTACGCGGTGCGCTGGACCGACGCGGATATTTTGGCAAACACTGTTGGGGGTGAGTCGGCCCTTCCTTTGAGAGATCTCAAAGAAACCGATCACAAAGAAACAGCCGAGAGGTTCAAACGGGCCAACCTCATTCCCTTCGGCGGCTGGAGCGAAAACGTGCCTCTTTCCTCTCTGGCCCACCTTTCGGCGTGTAAAGATGCTCCCGTGTTCATGAGCTCGGCCAAGAAGGGCCCGGGGAATGACTTCCAAGCTGGGGCCATCCTCACCGTGTTGCGAGGAGAACTCAAAAACCAGAAAACCGAAAGGGGAGAGGCTCTGAGCAAAGAGGCAGCTGCTGAAGCGAAGCGTCAAGAGCAGCTTCTGCGCGAAGGCGAACGCCTTTTCCAAAGACTCACCGCCGCTGCCAATTTCAGTCTCGGCATCCAGAACAAAGTTTGGCTCAGAAATGATTTTGACTTTGATGTGCCTTGTAAGACAAGGTCCACCCAGAAGTGCGATGTGATCCAGGTGAACAAGCTCAACTCGAAGATTGCCCCGCTGCCCTGGGGAGACACAC
>JANQPW010000413.1 GCA_028285285.1 Silvanigrellales bacterium | reverse complement strand
AGACCCAAAGATTCGCTGGCAGAGGTTCCAGCACGAGAGCTAAAAAACCCATGAAATGGTTTGAGAAGGGCCGTTCCCAGCGGTGCCACCGAGCTGTTTCCGGGGTTGGGGTGCCGGGCCGCCAAAGAGACAAGTCTGAGGTTTGAGCCTGAACCAGATTTCGGGTTCAGCTGCGCACTTGCCACACTCGCCGGCGAGAACGCGAGTTTCCCACGCGCGAAGGCGCTTGTTGGGAGAGGTTTGTTCAGTTTGAGAAATGCCACGGTGTTGGAGCAAATGCTCGTTTCATTGGGGCGTGCCACCGATGAGACCGAGATGCGATGGTCTTTGTCTGCAAATTCATGGGAGGGAAGAACGATGGCAAGATCGCTCACTTCTCCCTGCGACAAACTCACGCAGCCGTTGTGTGAAGTGACCACAGTGTCTTCAGAAATCAGAACCGCGTTGCAGACAAAATCCTCTTTGCTTCGTGTCTCACGCACGGGTCTCATGGTCATGGCGGAGACACGGCTCTCGGGCTTCGAGACACGGCCTGTGAGCATCACGGCGGCCTTCACGTAGGGCGCTTTGAAAATGATGTCGTTTTGGGTCTTCTGTTTTTTTTCTTCTGTTTTCGGCCCTCCGAAAAGACCGTTGAGGCCTGACAGCTCTGAAGGCGTGCAAGAGAGAGTGGCTGTGCTCGCGCCCACTAAGACGGCAAGGCGAGTTCTCGAGAAAACGGCAGAAAGGCGCATGATATCTCCCCCTTCAGGAAAATGACGTGTCGGTCGCTTCGTTGATTTGGCAGCCTTTCAGCAAATGGTGTGCCAAGCTTCAGAGAGGCTTTGTCTGGCCATGGGGAGTGGCGCGAAGCTCTTCCAATTTCGTCTGGGAAGTTCGGGTTTGCTTCGGGGTGTTCAGCGACAAACCACTGGAAGTGTCCAAGATGATTTTGCCAATTTTTTCTCAAGGCTTTCAGTCATGAAACAGGACTTTTTTGATCTCTGGCATGAGTTCACAGAGTCGCAGAATAGTGTGCTGACTCACCGCGTGGAATTTTTTTGGCAGTGAAGAATTTACTGTCACTTCAAAGACGGTAGACCTCAGCTGCATTCTGGCGAGCTGGGTTCCTCTTGTGGACAGCTCAGTTGCTTGTGGTGTTATTTTTCATAGAATAGGTGTGAGAACTGATTTGGAGAGACTATGTTGAGATCCCACCCATTCCTTGGAGGCGGAGTTCGTTGGCTTTTCTTGTGTGTGCTTTTGTTGGGGCTTGTGTCTTGCCTGGTGCGGCAGTTCAACAACCCAACCGAAAATATCAAAAGCGCGGACCCTTTAGCAGATCTCTTTGTCGGAACCCCACCCGAAGTCAGTCAGCGCATTGTTCAACTGGTGCAGTACATCTACACAGAACCTCAGGTTCAGCAGCAGGTTTTAGGCTCACTAGACCGTTTGATTGAAAAGTACCGAGGCCGCTTTCCACCCGCTGATCCCTCTCTTGTGCAAGAGTTGCGGCTGCAGGGAAGGTTTTCCGAGAAGAATGCTTTTCTCATCACCTATGCCGATCACTTCACTCCTGGAGAGAAAAATCACGTGGCCCCTGGCGAAGCCCCAAAACCACTGGATGGGCTTTTGGATGTGAGCCAAAGGGAAGACTTTCGAGCTGCTTTTAGCCACATCCACCTGTTGCCGTTTTTCACAACGGAGGGGCGCGACAGGGGTTTTGATGTGATCGATTACCAAAAGGTTGATGATCGTGTGGGAACTTGGGAACACGTGGGAGCTCTGGCCACCGACTACGAGTTGATGTTTGACTATGTTTGCAACCATGTGTCGCATCTCAACCCGTGGTTTCAAGACTTTTTGCAAAAGGGAGATGCCTCTCCCCACAGCGACTGGTTTCTCACCTTCTCTGACGAAGAAAAAACACGGCGAGCGGCTGAGTTTGACCCTTTGCTGCGGCCCCGACCCACTCCTGTGTTGAGCTCTCTGGAGGAGGCTGCGCAGCGGGCAGGTGTGAGAAATCCAGGTCCAAGACAGGCCAACTGGGTGTGGACAACCTTCAGTCCTGAGCAGGTTGACCTCAATTTTGAAAGCCCGGCTGTGTTTGAAAAAATGACTGATGTTCTGCTCGACTATGCCAGTCGAGGCGCTCAGGTGGTGCGCCTTGACGCTGTGACCTATCT
>JANQPW010000397.1 GCA_028285285.1 Silvanigrellales bacterium | reverse complement strand
AGGAAACTTGTCGAGCTTCGGATTTGATTCCGTTGCCGGCGAGCTCCACTCCCTTGAGTCGCTCAACGAATTGAGCCCTGATGCGGTGGAAAGCCATCTGTCCGCATTCTGGAAAGAGCTAGAAGAGCACAACCAACTCTTCCATGTGGACACAGAGTCTCGCAAGCCAGGCGTGATTCTTAAACCCCGGCACGCCGAGAAAATTGTTTCTTTGCTCACCGATGGCTCCGCCCCCGAAGGGCAGCGCCTCACTGCCATTCGAAATGTCTTTCAAGAAACCCAGTCTGTGGACGCCAAACAAGTGGCACAGTCTCTCAAACAAGAGGCGGAAAGATTGGCCAAGCGTCTGGAGCGAAAGGTCAGAATTGAAACCAAAGTGGGTGATGTCCAGGTTCCTTCAGACTACAGCCCCGTGATTGCCAGTTTCACCCACATTGTGCGCAACTCCCTCGACCACGGTTTTGCTGGCAGAGGGTCGTCTCGCGACAACCTCTTCACGATTTCCATACAAAGTAACAGCGACACGGTCTCCTTTGTGTTTGAAGACAACGGCAATGGGGTCAATTTGGAGAAGCTCAGCAAAAAGGTTGTCTCAGCTGGAATGTGCTCTGCAGAGGAATGGTCGCAGCTTTCGCCAGAAGCCCAAGCAAACTATATTTTTGCAGCAGGTCTTTCCACAAAAGATGAAGTCACTGAGCTCAGCGGCAGGGGGGCTGGAATGGATGCCGTGAGGAGCTCCGCTCTCGAGTTTGGAGGCAATGCCAGTGTGAAGAGCACTGCAGGCAAAGGCACCACCATCACCATCACGCTCCCCCAGCACATTCACCTTGCAGAAGCAGCCTGAGACACCTAAAACAGACTGCTCTCTTCCTCTGTTGACAGCCTCTGGCAGCTGAAATACCTCCTGATGCAGACATCTCAAATTGCCTGATTCAGGAGTGATCCATGAAATTGAATGCCCCCGTTTGCGTCTTTGCCGCGCGATTGACCCTTGCTGCAGCAGCCCTCACATCGGCCGGACTCGCAGCGCAGCCTATCGGCGACTATGTCAACTCACCTGCTCCGCAAAACACGGAGCTGCGTGAACGGCTGTTCGATGCTGAAAATCAGCGCGTGTTTTCTTCAGAGCTTTTTCAAGAGGCCCTCAACTCCGGTGAATCGCTTGTGATTCGTCAGGCTGCATTGGCTGTTGGCCGCGTTGGCGGAGATGAAGCCGCAGCCCTGCTCAAGCCGCTTCTCGCAAACCCAGAAGCCGAAATCGCTGCGCTTGCAGCTTTCGCCCTGGGAATCAGTGATGCAGCCGACGCCTCAACGGTCATTACCCAACACCTGCAAGGAAGCCCCGAACAGGAGCCCGAGTCGCGCCCAGCAGTGCAGGCGGCTGCGGTGCGAGCCTTGGGCCATTTTTCCGATGAGGCATCTTTCACTCTGCTCGAAAGCACCCTTCAAACCACTACAGACCGTTTGGTTCAGCTGGCGAGCCTCAAAGGTTTTGAAAACCGCATGATCTCACACCCAGCCCTACCTTCCGCGGAAACCATTGAACGCTTGACAGCTCTTGTGGAAGGCAGCACCGAAGGCCAGTCGGAAGCCCGAGTCGCCGCAGCCCGGATCCTCTTCCGCGTGGGCAACAGCCCCGATGTTCAGGCCTTGGTTGACACCGAGCGCCTTCTGGCCGCTGGGGAGGCCACTACCGACAGCTGGCTTCGCACCTACCTGCTGTTGTCACTCAGCCGTTTGAGCAGTGAACAACCATGTGACGCCTACCTCAGGTGGGGAAGCTCGTTTGAAGGTGGCCCCGCTCCTCGACCTTTGAAAACAGCTTCACTTTTTGGACTCTCCTTCTGCCCTGCAGGCGAGCAGATCAACGCGTTCCTCAATGCTCACACCGGTTCTGAGTGGCCTGGAAGTGTTCGGATCAACGCTCTTTCCAGCTTGGCCAAGCTGGCACAAACCGACCACGAGCTGCCAGCCTTGCTTGTTGATCTCACAGAAGACGATTCCCTGTGGGTGGCCTCTGAGGCCCTCAAACGAGGTATGGCCTTCACTCCCGATGCTATGCGGCCCAAGCTTCAAGAAGTCTTGCAAACCCCTGAGCACCCTCTGTATGTGAGCAGCCTTGCAACAGCAGGCCTCAACGCCACCGCTCAGGAAGTTGAGCACCTTCTCGGTGTGGTTTCTTCGCCCGAGAGCAGCTGGGAACTCAAAAAAGAGGCCTTTACGGGATTGCGGCGCGTTCGCAACCTCGACTCTGACTCCACTTCTCGCTTGGTCGAGCCGCTTCGAAGTGCTCTCACTTCAGCAGATGTGACCCTTGTTGGTCTGGCGCTTGCCTTGGTAGACAAGTTGGAGTTGACTGAGCTCGGCCCCGTCATCATTGAGGCTTATCCTGAACTTTCCGGACCAGCACATCTTGAAAACAGGGTGTCTGTGACCAAAACTCTCGCCTCTTTGGAAGCCGAGGGTGCCGTTGACCTGCTCACAGCGGCCCTGGAAGATCCCGAAAGAAAAGTGGCCGCCGCTGCTGCGGAGGCACTCAGAGCGCTCACAGGAGAAGATTTCTCGGAACGCGTGCCCTTCAACAGCGTTGTGAACGATCAAACCCCGGCCCTCACTATGCTAGATGCTGTTGGCGGCACGGAAGTTGTGTTTGAAACCACGCGCGGCGATGTGGTCCTCACCCTTCGTGGCGACACTCCCCTTACGGGAATGCGTTTCGTGGAACTGGTGATTGCTGGCCACTACGATGGCCTCAACTTTCACATGATTCTCGGCAACTACTGGGCCCTTGGGGGAGACGCAACGAAAAGTGGCGCGGAGCACCCCGGAGAGCTCATCCGCGACGAGCTCACCCCTGTGAGCCATGAAGTGGGATCTGTGGGAATGGCCAGCAACGGAAAAGACACTGCGTTTGCACCCTTCTTTTTCAACTTGACCCCCAACTTTAACCTCGACCAGCACCACACCGTGTTTGCCGACATCACTGAGGGAATGGAGGTCGTCGAAAACTTGGAGCAGGGCGATCGCATTCTCTCGGCCCGCATCCGCAACCCGCTCTGAAAGCCTTGCCAATTTCTTGAGTTTTTCAGAAGATGCCTTGCGCCGAGCGTGGAGTTCCGCAATAGCTTGAATGTGCAAAGACAAAAGCGAGGTGAAAATGAGAAATTGGTTTCAAATCATAGCGATAGGGCTAGCAGCAGGAGCAACAGCTCCTGCCTTCGGCCACGCTGTGCGCTCGGAAGTTCGGCCAGAGAGAGGCCCTTATGTGTTCCCCTTTGAAAGCTGTGGACCCACTGGCCCAAATGGCGAAGTGATCTGCACCTGGAACACCATTATTGGCGCTGCCAGTGGTGGGGTGAGTTTTGCCGAACATGGCCGCTGTGATGTCGTTCGTTCGCAGCGCCCGTTCTGGGTTGTGGAGCCTGTTGGTGGAGATCCCAACGACCCCAGGCTGGAAGACCCTGCCTACAAAGCTGAATACGACTGGGTTGTTTCACAGTTGCGCTCCACAGCTTGCTCCTGTTGCCACTCCTCTGCTTGGGGAGCAGAAGCCAGCAGCTGGGACATCGATGCACCAGGTGTGTTTCTCGATCAAATGACAGGCCGTGGTCTTGCTATTCTGCAGGGCGAGTTTGCCGACGAAGATGCAGAGCTCCAGGGAGCTCTTTCACCCGAGGAAAACTTTGGGTTCACTCGAAATGGCAGCAGCGTTCCCACAACCGACGTGGAGAGGTTCACTTCGTTTTTTAAAGCTGAAATGGACGCTCGGGGCATCACTCAGGAAGATATTGATGGCTATCGCTCCTTTCCCGGCGAGTTTTTCAGAAGCATCAAAGACGAAGAGTCTGTTCCTTGCGAGCCAGGCTTGGGCATTCGCGCCGATGGCACGATGAATTGGGGAGAAGAGGCCGCAAGATACATTTTGGTGATGCAACCAGGATCAGAGAACCCCATGTCACCTCCCACTCGGGATGTGCCTGAGGGAACACTCTGGAAACTCAACATCAAATCATTTGCCCCAGCCGTCAATTCCGGGCTGCGCTATGGTGAAACTGTGACCAACTCCCACCAACGCTTCCCTCTTCCCGACAGGGCTCCCGAGGCTCTTGTTCCAGGTCAAGACTACAAGTTTTATGTGTTGAGAGATGTGACCAACAGGCTTCTCAACTGCACCTTCACCTACCCTGTAGAGTGAAGAAACACTGCTGTTTCTTTTCTTGCCCATCCGTCTGTGCCCACAGGCGGATGGCGCCACCATTTGTTTGCCAATTGCGCTTCTGATCTCGATTGAGCTATGATCCCTTCACGCTCATTTACCAACTCACTTAACCAAGACCCAGGTACCTCATCTGGGGCAGAGGAGAGCACCTTGAAGCCAATGAAAAAACGGTCACGTGTGAACACTTTTTTTTGCGGAGCTCTCTCCGGTGGCATTTTGATGCTTTTGCAGGGTTCTTGCGTTTCGCAAGATTTCAACCAACCGGAATCAAAGGGTGACCAGTCAGGGGTTCCTCAGGGTTTTTTGCCCATCCATCCCGAAATTGCCAAGCAGGTTGTGTACGAGGTGCAGGTGCGCAGCGCCAATGCGTGCCACCCAGAGGTGGGCTCTGCGGCACAAAAAAAAGCTTGCCTGAGCAAGCCAGCTCCTGAGCCCATTTATCGAGCTGAAGGAATGACCTGCCCCGATGTTGACAGGCTCAACGAAATTCGCTTGGGCACCCTCGACGACATGATGGAAGACACAAACGACTACAAGGCGGGCATCACACTGCGCTACATTGATGAGGG
>JANQPW010000389.1 GCA_028285285.1 Silvanigrellales bacterium | reverse complement strand
TTCTTGGAAGCGATTTCAAAAGAATAGCTCTTGTCGAAGCCGTCAACGAATACCGGCTCTTTGGGTGCTTGGCTCAAAACCACAGACCTCATTTGGCTTTGCAGGGCGATCGGCATACACATGAAGGATCTTGAGCCATTTGGCTGAAGACTTGTTGATCTCGCGGGTGGGTTGGTAAGATTTTGCAACTGTGAGCACGGAAAAAAATTGAGGAGTTTTTGATGAAGAGCAGAATTGGGTCGTTGTTCCGTTTTTGCAATGTGGCCGGTGTTGTCGCGTTTGCAGTTGTGTCTCTGACCGTTTCCACATCCGTAGGAGCCGCCAGTGAAGCCTTTTCTGAATCAACAGCGCTTCAATTGAGCTTCGGTCAACCTGGCCATAACACGACTCGGTGGCTCCCCAGCCACAGGAAACAGGTTCAAGATCTTTTATCGCGTTTCGGGAGAAACCCGGACAAGGCCCTTGGTTCCTGGGAGAGCCCGCATCATGAAACTGTTCTCACCCCAGAGCAGGCTGTGAGCGCGCTGAGGGAGCTTTGGCGTGAGACTATGCAGCTGCATGAGCTCTACCCGCTCACATTCATCCGCATGCCTTTTGATGGAATTGATGATGTGGAAGGCGATTGGGAAAGTTTTGCGCGGGAGTTTGATCGTCTTTCGCTTCGGTTTGGAGAAATTCTGGCCGGGCTTGCGGGAGAGGAAACCGACACCGAAGTCATTGTATGGGTTTTGCTGAACTCCGTTCATGACCCAGAAGATCTCGCGTTCACCGAGGAGCTGTTCCAGGCTCGTGTGAACCAGTCATTCCGGGTGGGAGGAATACTCTCTGTTGCTTTTCTGTTGCCTGACCCGAGAGTGTTCTTTGGCTACGATCTGAATTGGGCAAGCACATCCCTTTTAGATATTCTTTCACAAATTCCTGCAGAGCCTGAAGGTGTGACCTGGGATGGAGAAGCGGGCTATTTCGACTATGACGATTGGCAGCTGCAAAGAAGTGTCACCCACCTTGCAGCAGAAGTCTTGAAAAACCCAGCGGCCTTTCAAGAAGAACTCCTCAATGCTCCCGACGAGCTCCAAGCTCGACTCCGTCGTAACTCCGATGGTTCCGATCCTGCAGCGCGGATTGAACCTTTTGATCTCTTGAAGGGTGCTCTGGTAGAGAACATTCGGCAGTTCACCTATGGAGAGGAAAACAATTGGATTGTCTTGGCGAAGCCGGTTCACCGCTTGCTCCACACTATTCTCGACCTCGACACCAGCCTGGATCCTATCGGAGCGGAGTTTTCAGATGTGTGGGGTCAGCGTTCTACCGACCCTGAAGGGCGACTTCTCTCTCTGAAATGCTCTAGTCATTGGAAGGCTCTTCCAAACCGCAACCTGAGTCTCAACGATCGAAACACGCTGAGTCTTATTGGAACTGCGGCCTTCAATGTTGTGGAAATGATTGACAACGAAACATATGAGGTTGTCTATGGTTGTCATGATCGAATGTACGATGTGAGGCTGCTTGCACAGGAAGCCGAACCCATGTCTTTGCCTCCTGAGTATGACCTTCCTTTCTTTGCAAACGGTCGGGAAGCAGAGATTCTGGTGAGTTTCTCCCTCACAACTGAGGTCACTCAGCAAGTTGTTAACTTTCTGCAGCAGTATCTTCGACTCAATGGACTAAAGAAATCAGGAGATGCCGAAATTGTTCCGACGCGGCAAACCTTTCTCAATAGATTGCGCACAGCTGATATGCTGATTCCCGTTGCCCACTCTCTAGACGTCAACAGTTTTCACGTTGGAACTGAGACTTCAAAGAAGCTTGAATTCACCCGTAGTTTTCAAACCGAGTCTGGTGAAAGGCAGCAATCGAGGGTGACGATTCTCTTCCCTAATCTTTTGCCCGATGAAGACCCCTATGTCGAGATTGATCGTGAGAGCCTTGCAGCAGGGTTGCAAGAGCGCCGGAGGCACCGTGAGGACTCACTTTTTGTGTTGCACACCTCGTGTTTCGGGGAACGAAACCTGATGTCATGGACCTTAGCTTTTCGGCGAGCTTTGGAGCTCGATAGGGAAGCTGGAAACCTTGGTGCGATCGAAGAAGCCACAGATGTTCCGCTCGTGTATGCTTTTAAAGGTGGCTTCCCCACATCCAGTCCGTTGTCCATTCTCACCAGCATGCTGCATCCCCTCAATGGTATTGAGTTGGTTTCGCAAGGTGCGAATGGTCATGAGGTTTTGCGGGCTCTTGATGGTCCAGCGCCGGAAGACCTCGTTTATAGGGCTCTGAAGCTGGCGGCAAAGCTCTTTCCGAACTTGGAAATGCCTGAAAACATCGGTTATGAACCGGTTCTCAACATTGATTTTCCTGCTCTTTTGGAAAATTCCTCCTATGCCTTTGAGGTCCACGATCGACTGGGAGAGGAGCCGGTGCGTCGCTATTGAGGGTGAAAACAGCACTTCTAACTCTCAGTTTTTTTGTAGAAAAGAAGAATGAGTAGTCTTTCAGTTGAGTGCATGCCCTCTGCCTCCGATACCGCCTCGGTGGAGGAGCGACAAATGTTTCAAGGCAGATTTAATTTCTTTCGCGTGTTTTTCTTCTTTTCTTTTATTGTGGTTACTTTTGCATCGACTTCTTGCGTGAAACCCCCCCTCAACAGGGGCAAGCTTGTTGTCAACCAAAAGAAAGATGCACTTGAGCGGCAGAAGAATGGCGTTTCTTCTACCCTTGAGAGCTTTGGTGTGCCCGACGAAGTCACAGCCGCCAT
>JANQPW010000383.1 GCA_028285285.1 Silvanigrellales bacterium | reverse complement strand
TTTGAGTCTTCACACCTCTCTGCCCCTCAAACTGTCCTCCTTTTTTCGCAAACCCCTGATTTTCGCCTTTTCCGTTGGCCTCATAGCTGTGGGGAGCTTTGGCGCCATCGCCGCCCTGGGCAACACACTCTTTCCCGCTGAAAGTTTGTTGGAGGGCATGCGAGAGCACATGAGCGTCGGTGCCCACTTCCTCGAACGTCTCAAGGTGATCCATCCGGTGCTGGCTGTTGTGGTGGGGTTGGGCCTGGTGAGCCACATCCAATCTCGCTTGTCTGACGACGACATAAAAGGATCCAAAAACTATGACGCTACCAGAATAGCGGGGCATGCCACCTCTTTTTTGATCGTTGCCAATATCGCTCTCGGTGGTCTCGACGTCGTGCTCCTGGCCCCCACGGCACTTTCTCTCACCCATCTCCTCCTAGCAAACGCCATTTGGATTGCCTTTTTGACCTACGTCTTTTTTGCAGATCAAACGGAAGCAAGGGTGAAAGGGAAGTTGAAAACCTGAGGAGAAGACGCTTCTAGGGAGAGCGTTTGGTTTTGCCCTTCTTATCGAAGAGTTTCTTAAATGAATCGTCATAGGCTTGGTTCTGCTTGAAACCAATGGTTGCACCGTAGACCACAACCCCCGTTATTCCTAGAAAAAGCAGTACAAAAATGATCACCGGAAGATGGTTCTTCTCCTTCTTTTTGACAGGCTTTTTTCGGGCTGTTGTGGAAATTCCAAACTCTTCGGCGCGGTCAACACCCACCTGCATGGAAGGAGCCTGCCCTGTCGAGCTTCGTCTCCGAAGGGGTGTTGTCTCCGCCGACGATGAAGAGGTCCGAGGTGCAGAGATCACCTCTTGTTTGGCGTTGGCCTTCAGAGCTGCACGAAAAGTCCTCTGCAGCAGAGCACTTGCCGCAATGCTGGCCACATGAACCTCAAAGGAAGATGGCCTGCGTGGGCCAAGCCTCAGGAGCGACCGGAAAGAGTCTTCAATGCGATCTGAGCGAGCAACACGCCCCACAAAGTGGATGCGGGATTCAATGCCACGAACTTCAAGATTCCCCCACATACGATAACACTGCTGGCTCTCAAACAGGACCCCCTCATCAGACACCGAGGTGGCATTTTCGCGCAACACAAGCATAACTTTTGAGCATACCGAATCCGTTGAGAACCAAACACTCTTCGCAGTGTCGGGAACTTCTTCCTCAGAATGGGTGAACGACCCAAGCAGAGACTCCAGCTCCTCTTCTAAACTGGCGCTGTCGCCGATCACATGGATCCGTTCTGTGGGAGGAAAATTACAGTGAGCTGCGGATCCCACCAGAATAGCTTGGCACTGAGGGCCGGCAAGACCCAGATAATCTTCAATTTCTGCTTTTGCTTCCGTGGGGGAAACGGCTGTAACAACTGAAGGCTCGAGCAGCAAGAACTGCGGCTTCAAAGGGGGAAGATCAGCACGAATGTTTCTTCTCACGAGTGGAATACGACATTCAATCTGCTCCAAAGAAAACGCCGTAACCAGCCTTTGACGAAGAGAAAGGCTTCGGGTCACAACCATGGCCCGCCTCACCGGCCTATTGAGAACAAGCGCAGGGTTCTCCCGATTGAGGAGTTTTTTCACCTGCCCCGCATGCTCCGAAGGCAGACGCAAACGTATGCTATTGCCAAAATTGAATCTCAAACCACTGGGAAGGTTCTCCAACACCTGAACCGGAATGTCGATCAGCTCGTCTCCCAGGCCCATGAGTCTCACTTTTGCTCGAGAACCAGGAGCAAGGTAAACAGCGCTCTCGATCACAAGATGAACATCGTCCTCTATTTGAGAAATACGCCCCGGCAATGCAATTTCCAACGGCTCTTCGTGTTTGGCCAGAATGTTGAAGTGGAGCCCAAAAGGGCTCTCCGACTGCAAACCAAACGCAAATCTCAGTCGCGAGAGAATTCCCTGAATCTCAACATCATTCATGGAATCGTTGAAGAGAATGAGATCCCGCAAACCCAAGCATTGCACAAGGTGGGCCTGACCCTTCGACTTTGAGCTAAAGAGCTTCGCAGGGTTCTCACCCTCCTGTTTCACAGCTAAAACCACACGCAAGCCTTCAAAAAGGATCTTCTGTTCCAACTGTCTCAGCCACACACCCGACTGCATTTGGGTGAGATCGGTAACCATCAAAAAGACCCCAATGGGTCGCATGCTGTTGAGTTCGCGGATGAGTTCGTCACCACTTCTCACTTTCACAACAGTAGTGCCTAAAGCGGAGAAGAAACTCTGTGAAAACACAACGGGAGTGCCAATGGTGCACACCACGGTCGTTTGTTGACTGCGCGCGGAGTGAGTCTTTCTACTCATGGTGAAGCTGCTCCCCAGAAGTGGCTATAGCGAGCTTGGTGCTCTCATACCCTCCTATGATAAGACAATTCTAACTAAAGTGCGGAGACTATTGCCAACAGCTCAGCACGGCAGACTTGTCGATAAAATCGCGCATGACCTTTGGGTAACAAAAATAGAAAGTGGATTTTTCGGTAACACCCTCTGGAACAGAAAATATCTTCAACTCCTCGTTGTCTTTGAATGAAGAAACGAAGTCGGAAGGAACAAAGGCTCCCACCGAAGAGTTCATCACGCGCGCCGTGATTGCCCGCCAATCTCCGAATACAAAGGTAGGCGCGCGAGGGAGAACACCCATGCGATTGGCGAGACGCGCAAAGATGGGTTCCTTCGAGATGTAGGCGGCCAAGGGAACGCGCGACCAAAAATCGCAAGCTTGCTGCAAAGCGGGTTGAAAAAGCAGGCCCGACACAGAATCAGGAAGCCTCACAGAAGGGCTTTTCCTCTTCAAACAAGACTTCCACACCTGTTCCAACAACGTTCTTGATATGAGAAAAACAGATTCTGACACAAACAGAGGACGCACCTCGAGGTGCTCAGAAGATGGCAAAACCCGGCTCACAGCGATGTCAGCCTCACCAGCCA
>JANQPW010000367.1 GCA_028285285.1 Silvanigrellales bacterium | reverse complement strand
GATTGGCCGCTCTGATGCATTTGACCGGATCTAGGCCTCCGCGTTAGAGTGCCGTGAAATGAAATTGTTTCAGCGCCCTACGGCCAAGGAGCCCTTTTTCTATGTTCGATTGTGTGATGTGGCAACTCGATGGTCAGCTTCCCCTGCCTCCTCGAGACCAGCTGCCCAAAAAAGTCACCCATGTGTTGCTGGATCCCAAAAAGTGGAACGAGCTCGAGAGCACCCCCGAATCAAATGAGGCCCTGGAAGAGGCCTTGTGCCAATTCAACACAAAGCAACACCATCCAGCAGTGAGCACCGTGCTGGTGGTGACAGACCCCGCTGAAACCAAGAGCCCAATTGGACTCAGCTGCGACGGCTTTTACGTACCTGGGCCCCATTGTCGACAAGGTGACCTTCTTCAAGCGGCCGGAGAAAGCAACAAAGATGTTTGGGTTGAGCGAGGAAGTTTTCTCGCTCCAAGTGATCTCAGAAATGTCTTTTCTCGCGTTCCCACAAATGGGAAAGTGACGCTTGTGGAAGCGGGAAGCCAAAATGGCTATGCAGATCGCGTGCTCGACACCCGCGCTCTTTGCCTTTACGAAACATGGAACGCGGCGGTGTGCCTGTCTTACAGCGACCTGCGTTGGGGCGGAGAAAATGTGAACTCAGCCTTTCGGCCTCATTGGGCAAATAGTGATGACCTGCGAGCTCATGTTTTCCGCTGTGCACAGACTTGGAACAATGGGCTCATTTTCAAAACCCATCCACAGTGGACCGCAGTCGAGCAACAGGCTGCCCTTGAATCACTGGAAAGCTTCTCCCAGCCACTCCAAGACCACAACACCGGCAGCCCTCGGCCTTCTTGACGCAAAGGAAAAAAATGAACGCAAAACGGACACAACCTCATCCTTCTTTCTTTACTTCCGAAAAACTGACGGTCATAGCTGGGCCGTGCATGTTGGAGTCTGAAGAGGTTGCAACTGCCGTTCTGGAGTTCATGAAAAAGGAATGCTCAGACCTGGGGCTTCGCTACGTTTTCAAGGCGAGTTTCGATAAAGCAAACCGAACCAGCGGCAACTCTGTTCGAGGCCCGGGTTTAGTGACTGGGCTCAAAACTCTTGCAGCACTGAAGGAAAAGCACAAAGTCTCACTCCTCACAGATGTTCACACTCCAGATCAGTGTGCACCCTGCTCGGAGGTGATCGACATTCTCCAAATTCCCGCCTTTCTCTGCGAAGACCGCGCCTTGCTTCG
>JANQPW010000364.1 GCA_028285285.1 Silvanigrellales bacterium | reverse complement strand
GTCAAAATGCTCCTGAGCACCTTCCGAAGGCAGAACTCGAAAAGGGGCTTGTCGATATTGCTATTGCCGCTTTTTTCGAAGAGCTCTCCGAAGGGTTCCACAAGCAAAGGCTCTACGAAGAACGCTTTGTGGGCCTTGCAAGGAAAGGTCACCCAATCTTCAGAAAGAAAGCAACTGTCCGGGACCTCGTTCGATTTCCACACATAGCCATCTCGCTGAAAGGATCGAAAGAACACGCTATCGATGAGGAATTGCGGAGGAAGAACCTCAAGCGAAGGATCTTTTTCAGTGTGGCGAATCTGCTTTCTCCAGGTCAACTGGTTGCAGAATCCGAGTGCATCATGGTCACACCCAGCCGAATTGCTGAGCACTTCTCAAAGCAACATGATGTGACCACTTTCAACCTCCCGATTGAGCTCAAGAGCTTTGACGTTGTTCAAGTGTGGCACAGTCGGATGCACAGAGATCCCAAGCACCGTTGGTTTCGACAACAGATGCAGCGCATCTGTGAGAGCTACTGAGGAGTCCCCGCCGGGCATCTTACGTATAAGTAACTGAAAATACCGATAGAAAAACATCATCAACACGATCTCCCTCAAGAATTGACTTCAACATTCCGTTAAGTGAACATATTCAGTGAACATGTTCATTGAATATGTTCACCCTAGTTTCAGGAGTCTTTCCATGAGTTTGTATGCGTCTCCGTCGGTTAAGGAATCCATGTGGGCTATCAGCGAAGCCTTCCTCAACCGCATCAATTCTCACAAGTCAGAGCACGTCATTGAAACACGGTTTGGAAAAGGCTTTTGCCTAGAGCTGGGCAATCGCAACAAACCACCCCTTGTGATTGTGCATGGAGGCTTCACCAACCACGCTTTTGCCAGCTACTATCTTCGAGACCTTCTCGATCACTTCCACGTGTATGCCGTTGATCTGCCTGGTCATCCGGGTCGGAGCAGCGAACAGGTTCCCGACCCCCGTACTGACGACTATGGCGAGTGGATGGTTGAAATGCTCGATGGGCTCCACTTAGAGAAGGCCCACTTGATGGGGCTCTCTTATGGGGGCTTTGTGTGCCAACGCGCGACAGCACTGGCGCCGAATCGGGTGCTGAGTCTTGTGCTCATGGTGAGCGGTGGCCTCTGTGATATGAGCGTTTGGAGCAGCGTGCGCCACCTTCTGGGCCCACAAATCATGCTCAAACTCACCAAGAGTGACACCTACCTCGATGCCATGATGAACGCTATCTTCACAGACCTGGAAGAAACAACCGTCCGAGACTTTTTCCGACACTTGATTCTTGATTACAAGGCCGACTCCCGGCGCATGAAACTTTCCAAAAGAAATGAATTCGAATCTTGGAACGGCCGCGCTCTGGTGCTCACGGCAGAAAAAGACGTGATCTTCGATCACAGGTGTCAAGAAAAGGCTGCTAAAAAAATCTTCAAAAACATCAAATCACATTGCCTGCTCGGTGCCAAGCACTCACCATCTATGAAAGATCATTCGCGGGCGGAGATCAGCCAAGTCATTCGGGAGTTTTTGAATGAGAAGTCCGGAAGCCAATAAAGAAACGAAGAGGCAGCGACAAAAAGAAGCCACAAAACAGAGGATCCTCAACGAGTCGCGCCGACTGTTCCGTTCGCATGGTTTTGAAGTCACCGTTCGCGAGATCGCGCAGGCGGCCAGAGTTGCAGCTGGAACCCTCTTCACTCATTTTGAAGACAAGAGAGAGCTCTTGATTGCCGTGTTGCACGAAGATCTTGAAAATGTCGCACGAGAGAGCCTGGACTCTCTCGACCCAACTCAGACTCCTCTCACGAGTCTCATTCGGGCTGCGCGACCCTTTTTTCACTACTACTTTCAAGACCCAAAGCTTTCGCGCGTGCTGTTGCGTGAATCACTCTTGCTTCAAGATGAGCGCACACAAACAACCCAACCAATCCTTCAGCAGCAAATCCAGAGATACCTCGCGGCTCTCGGGAAATTTCTCTCAACCCGGCAGTCAAAGAAACCACAGGCAAACCGATCTTTGCTTCACTTCTTGCGCAACTTTTTTTCAATTTACTTTTTCACTCTTATTTACCACCTCGAACAGGGAGAGCCACAAACAGAAGCAGCACTTGCCGATCTCAGGGACTCATTGGAACCTCTCATGGAATCCTATGGGTTTTCTTGAATGGAACTGAATGCCCACACCTGACGCTCTTGCGAAACCCTCTTTCACACTCAATCAGATTTCAGTTGAAGAAGATCTCTGACCTATGTCGGCGTCTCTTGAAAACTGACCTCGCACTCAATATGAGATCGTTCCGCATCGGCAACAGGTCCTATCTTA
>JANQPW010000346.1 GCA_028285285.1 Silvanigrellales bacterium | reverse complement strand
AAGTCGTGAGGCTCCACTACACCTTTGAGCACATGGGCCAGCAAATCGTCTGGACGGGTTTTGCGAAAGACACCCCGCGGGGCTTTCCCCACAGGGGTGCGAATGGCGGACACAATGTAAGCTTCGGTAACTTGTTTGTTTGAGCTCATAGCTCCTCTCCTTCGTGAAAATTGGGGGAATCAGTTTCTCAGAGGTTTTCCAGTTTTCAACATGTGCATGACACGCTCTTGAGTTTTGGAGTTTTCACACAGTTCCATGAAGTGTTTGTGTTCCAATTCCAAAATCCAATTTTCATCAACAAGTGTTCCTTCTTCCACCTCTCCACCACACAAAACTGTGGCCATTTTGCGACCGATCAAATATTCGTGTTCCGTGATGAACTGCCCTTCCAACATGTTCACCAACATCATCTCCAAGGTGGCAATGCCTGGCTTTCCTGCCACAGGAAAGCGAGCGGAAGCCAGCGGCGGCCGATACAACGACTCACTCATTTGCACCACAGATTTCTTTGCCACGTAAAGAGCTTCGCTGGGGTTAAAAACGACAATGTCGTTGGAACCCAAATAGCCGAGCTCGCGCGCCTCCTCCGCACTAGACGAAACTTTGGCCATGGCCATGTTTTCGAAGCCTTGCTTCAACTCCATAGCAATTTGGCCTGGAGCCGCATTGTCGGCCGCACGGTGTGCAAACTCTTTGCAGCCACCACCGGCCGGCAACAAGCCCACACCCACCTCAACAAGTCCAGTGTAGGTTTCGAGTGCAGCCACCACCCTTTGGGAGTGCATCAAAAACTCACAACCACCGCCAAGAGCCAAACCCTGCGGTGCTGACACAAAGGGAATGGGGGAATACTTGATGGCCTGGGAAGCTTGTTGGAACTTCCGCACCATGGTGGCAACCTGATCAATTTTCCCCGCGCCAACGGCCTCCACAAGTTCTTGAAGATTAGCTCCAGCACTGAAGGGGGGTTCCGTCTGCCATGCTACAATTCCCTGAAAACGAGAAGAAGCCTTTTCAACCGACTCCATAAGACCATCGAGCACAGACATTCCAACGGCGTGCATTTTTGACTTGAAACTCAAAATCCCAATGCCATCACCCGTTGTCCAAAGACGCACTCCATCATTTTCGTAGACAGTTTCTCCATAGCTACGAGACTCTCCCACCAGGCTTTCGGGGTAGGGCTGCCTGCTGTAAACGGACAAGTTCGAGCGTGGCACAAAACCCTTTGTTTGGGGAGAAAAAGAACCCTCGTTAGAGTGAACCGCTTGACGATCTTCCAACGCCCAAGCGGGAAGGGGAGCCTTCGCCAAAGAGCGACCTTCCTGAATGTCTTCACTGACCCATTGCGCTACCTGGGACCAACCAGCTGCTTGCCAAATTTCGAAGGGGCCCTGGGCCCAACCATAGCCCCATCGCAGAGAAAAATCGATGTCGCGCGTGGAATGAGCGATTTCTTCCAGATGCACGGCTGTGTACTGAAAGATGTCTGAGAAAAGTGACCAAAGGAACTGGGCTTCCTTGCTTTTCATTTCCCGAAGCTTCTGAAACTTCTCGGCAGGGTTTTTGATCTTGAGAACGGCTTTGAGATCGTCTGGAATTTCTTTGGAAACAGGTCGGTAAGATTGTGTTTCTTTATCAAGAACCTGAATTTCCTTACCAACCTTTTTGAAAATTCCTGCCTTAGTTTTTTGCCCGAGAGCCCCTTTTTCAATGAGGCCGGAGAGCCATTTCGGAGTTTCGTAAAGACTGTGCCAAGGATCGTTCGGTAGAGTGTCTTTCATAGTGGCCACAACATGAGAAAGGGTGTCGAGACCCACCACGTCGGCAGTGCGATAGGTGGCACTCTTTGCGCGGCCAATAAGAGGACCCGTCAGCGCGTCCACAGTGTCAAATCCCAAGCCAAACTCTTCAGTGCGGCGAATGGTAGACAACATGGAAAACACACCCACACGATTGGCAATGAAATTGGGCGTGTCTTTTGCCCTCACAATTCCCTTACCCAGGGTCGTGACCAAAAAGCTCTCAAGCTTGTCAAGCAAAGGAGCGCTTGTTCCGGCATGCGGAATAAGCTCCACAAGAGGCATATAGCGAGGTGGGTTGAAGAAATGGATCCCACAATAACCCGGCTGGAGCTGTTGGGGCAGCACTCCTGCCAATTTTGAAATTGAAAGCCCCGATGTGTTCGACGCGAGCACGGCATTCTGTGCCACATGCGGTGCAATTTTCTCATACAGATCTTTTTTCCAGTCCATGCGCTCCGAAATGGCCTCAATGATGAGATCACACTCTTTGAGACGCTCAAGGTGTTCCTCATAGTTGGCAGGCTCAATGAGATCCGCATTTTTCTTCACAGAAAAAGGTGAAGGCTGTAGCTTTCTAAGCCCAGCCAGGGACTTCAAAACAATTCCATTTTTGTCACCCTCTTTTGCTGGCAAATCAAAAAGCACACAGGGAACGCGGGCGTTCACGAGATGGGCCGCAATTTGAGCGCCCATCACACCTGAACCCAACACAGCAACTCTTTTAAAATCAGTGTTCGCAACAGCCATAGACCCATTCCTTCTTTTTCAACAGAATTTTGGAAGCTTAGCACGCCTTGTAAAAAAAGCTAAAGTTTTGACACAAAATTACCGATACGAAAGGAGTTTTAACCGTTTTTAGTGGTTGGTTCAAAATTGAAACGTGTGCTTTCCATTCTGGGTATTTTGCTTTTCCTCTACCATTGTCGCTCGGCAATGAGCCCCGTGCTCTTGCCCGAAACCAAGCGATTGCCCGAGGCCGCGTCTGAGCAAAGCCCCCAAGAAAAAAGCCTTGCTGATCGAGCGCCTGTTTCTGCCGCTGACCGAACCTTGTGGAACACCTTCGACTTTGCGGAGCCGGAACTCGACTCACGCCCTTTCCGAGCACGAGCAAGACAATATCATCTTCCCACTTACTCCACGTCTCGTCAGCACCCCCACGCCATACGGGGAGTAAACGAGAGGAGTCTGGTGGAAAACGAAGGGCTCACACTTGGCGATTGGTGCCGCTTGCTCCAGCAGAGCTCGGCTCGGATTGTGACCTCCACAGGTAGCAACATCAACATTTCGGTGGCGGGCCTGGCCCCCGAATACGCTTCTCTCTCCGGAAACAAAAACGCTGAAGTGCACCCCTGTGCAACCCAGGCGAGCAGCGAAACCGCAAGACAAAACTTCTCAGATCCTTCCTACCGAGAAAGCCGCTATGAGATCTCGTCTGCCGTCTTTGCCCAGGCAGCGCGTTCAGAAGAGCTCATACCGTTTCGTTCGGTGGCTGTTGATCCCACGTTGATTCCCTACGGCACGTTAATTTACGTGCCCACCCTGCGCGGGAAGTCCTTTGTGGCCAATGGAAGAAGCTTCACCCACGATGGTTACTTTTTGGCGGTTGATTCTGGTCCACAGCTTTTGGAAAACAACATCGCCTTTTTCAGCGGGTTTTCTAACCAAGATCATTTTGGTTTTTCTCAGGAGGAAGATCTCGAGATTTTCTTCTTAGCCAATCGTGAGGTTTCGCAAACTCTCCGAGACCTCCATCGCTACTTCAGATAACTGAAGCGGTCTGATTTACGAGGAGCTCGATTTCAGCGGCTGATCCCTTCAGATCGTTCATCAAGACAATCCATTGGACCAATGGAAGTCTGAGTGAAGCTCTAAGAAAAACCCATCTCCTGAAAGGCCTCGCGCCAATGAAGACAAAGCACACCCTCTATTTTACGTCGTGTGCGATCATTGGAAATCACGAGTAGCCTAGCGTTTGGAAAGTCGGGAGCGAAATGCCTGAGATTTTGCACGTGCAGCTCGTGGACTCTATCTGTTGACTTAATTTCCACAAGAAACGTGGGAAGCCCAGGTCGTTCAATGATCAGATCAATCTCCAAGCTTTCATCAACTCGCAGATAGAAGAGATCGTACCGACGTTCTGAATACTCACAGTGTCGCCTGATTTCATTCACAATGAACGATTCAAACAGCGAGCCATATTCAAATGAGGCGGCTTTGAGCTCCACGTCCACCGTTCCTCTCAGTTCCCGCACGACTCCGGTATCAAACCAATAAAACTTGGGAGCTTTCTTCTGCCGCTTTCGGACTGAATTGTGATAGGGAAGAAGCCGAAAACCCAGCAACGTGTCTTCCAAAATATCAAAGTAGTTCGAAACTGTTTTGGCATCGCTGTGAATGTCTCTGGCAATGTTTGTGTAACTCACAACCTCTGTGTCTTGAGCGGCTGCCACCTCCAGAAAGCGACGATAGGGTGGTAAGTTGCGAACAATTTGCTCCGAAATGATCTCTTCCTTGAGATACGTTTGGCCATATGCTGCAAGAAAAAGCCGTTTGTCCCGTTCCTCGGTCAAAGATCTGAGCCGCGGAAGGGTTCCAAACTGAAGGGCTTCGAGCAGATCAAAATCGGTGCTGAGCTCCAGGTGGGTGAAAGGATACAAGCGAAAGACAAACGCTCTCCCTGCCAAAAGATTCGCACTTCCCCTTTTGAGCTTTCGAGCACTTGAACCGGTCAAGACAAACTTCTGGCCTCGGTTCTCAATCAATTGGTGAACCACATCGAGCAGCTGTGGCACTTTTTGGACTTCATCGATAACAATCCACTCTTTGTTGGCACCGGCAACTCTGTCCAGGAGCCTGTCTGGATAAGCCTGGAGCTCCGCGAACAGGGAGTCACTCAAAAGATCGATGAAGTGGCTGCTCTCTGTAGTGAACTGTTCCCGTAAAAAGGTTGTTTTTCCCGTTCCGCGTGCGCCGAACAAGAAAAAGCTCTGTGATTTTGATATCTTTAACTGTCTAGAGTACACGATCCAAATTCTCCCTCAATATTTGGATCGTAGTCCAGAAAATTCTATTCTGCAATTCAATCAACATCTTATGGAATTTGGGCTTGAGTCTCCATCCCCTTTTTGAGGTTCGCAACAACCTGCGCAGGAGCAATACACTCTTGCGAGGGGTTGACCTTTTTCCCTGCAGCTTGAATGGCGCGTTTCAGAGACTTGAATTTCTTAGGTTTGACCCAAACAGATTGTGAGATGTCGAAAAATTGATGAAGTTTGTTCTTGGCCACATGAGATCCCTTGAAAAGGCTCCGTTTGACCAAAAGACCACCCATGAGAACGACCACGGCATCAACAGCCAAAAAGGTGCTTTCTTCAATACCAGGTCTGGGGTTGTTCCGGAAGTTTTTCAGATTCTGAGCCAACTCTGGGGAACCCTTGAGCACAGTGATGGCCCCCACCGCTGCATCGAACCAATCAGTGAGTTTCTTATCCTCACTTTTTCGCGCAAGTTCTTCGAGCACAGATTTCGCTAAAGGGGGAGACAGATAGAGATCTCGAGCATCTTGACTGGCATAAAGTGAGTACTTCGCGAGAACTTGCTCGGGTGTCTGTTCGTTCTTTTTGTTCTTCTTGAGCCGTTCGAGGAGAAATGGTGCCTTTTCCTTAACGACCTTTTGGGAAAAGGTAGCTGAAAACAAACACAGTCTGGGAGTCACTGTGGTGCTTCCAGCCTCAACTTCGTCAAAAAAGGCAAAATCCATCAAGTTGTATTTGTCTTTTCCAAGCACAAACAGAGGATTTTCCTTTTCCGCCGTAATAGCTCCTTTGACTTCAGCTTGCTTTTCGGCCGCAGGCTCACAACCCAGAAGAAACGCCGAACAGCTAAGGAACAAAAGAAATCCAACCCACTTCCTGGCCATACCTTCCCCTTTGCAAACTCCGATGAAAACGTAAGTGCGCATTGCTGATTCTCTTTTCTACTCAAACGAGCAGCAGTCTTCCAGCAGATCACTTCCTGGAAAGCTCTCCAATCAACCGCTCGAGAAGCTCATCAGAATCAGGCTGCATTCTTCCACCAGCAACGAAGGCATGGCCTCCACCGCCAAAGTGGGCCGCAAAATATTCACCCAGATGCAAAGCAGAGCCACCCCGATTCCACGGGTTTTCGCCACAAGTCACTGCAGCATATCCCGACTCTTTGGGAGGAGCCACATGAAGGGCATGGGTGCATTCGGGAAACAATTCATAGGGAACGAAACGGCCGATTCCCAACCACGCATCGGGCTTGCCGCGAAAATCACACACCGCCACATTGCCCACTTGTTGAGAACACCCACGATAAGCCACCATGCGCCGGTGATGCACCCGCTCCTCATTCACGATCACCGCTTCAAAAAGGGGATCTGCGTCAAAAGCCCGGCCGAACTCACCGTCTTCGACTTTCAAGAGTTCATCAACAAAACGCACATAAAGCGCCCCGCGATCCACGCAAGGGTGATTGGTGGAAAAAAGACAACGCAAGCGAACGGAAAACTGGCTGTGATCGTGCGCATCCGCCGCACTCAAATAGCTTGCACTGTCCACAATATCCGACATATCGATCAGGTATTCATAGCGCTCCAGAAGAGTCTCGCTCAGCCCCAAAAGCTCGCGCTTTTCTCTCATGAGCGCGGGCGTGCTCGATGCCTGGGGATCCCAACACGCCAAAACTGCGCCTGGAAGATACCCCTGCACGTTTTCTGGCGTGAGAAAAGCATAGGGAGCACCGGTGGCATGATGGTCAATCCAGTAGCAGCAATGCGACCCTTCTTTTGCGAAAGCCTGACCACCTGCCAAGACTGCGGCCATGATCTTCTCTGAAAGAAACGAGGGGTGGAGGCTGAAGTCCACAATGGAGCAGGGCATCTGCAGCTGCCGCGTGCTCCAGGGGCTCACCTGGCCCCCACCATGATCAACGGGGCAGACCAGAACACGAAAATCCGGCCCGTGGTTTTCAAGGAGCTGAGCCTTGAGCAGCAGAGCTGAAATAGCCCCATCGGTATCTGCATGAGCATAAATGGTGTGGTCATACAAATTGTGGTTCGACACGGCTCACCTCAGCCAACCAATAGCGCATTGAACACGGCCAGGAATGGAGTGAAAATGAAATGCAAGCCACCCATGAGCAAGAGGATCAAAAACACAATGGAAAGCACATTCGCATTGGCTTCCAACTTCTGACCTATTTCGTAGGGAGCATTGTTGATGATCATGCGCCAGCAGTCCCGGCCCGGAAAGGGAAGCACATTGAAAACACCGATGAACACATTGCCCATGACAATGGCGTAGAGAATGCGTGGAATGGGATCATCTCCCGAAACCAGGTTGGAGGGGGGATAACCCAATAGTCGCACGACCATCACACACAAGAGAGCAATTCCAAAGTTAGAGGCAATGCCCATGAGTGACACAATGTTGATATCACGCCTGATGTTTTTGAAATACCGGGTGTCAAAATGCATGGGTTTTGCGCCGCCAATGAGAAAGCTCGAGCCCGAGAAGAGAATGAGCAGTGGAAGAATCACCGTCCAAAAGATGTCAATGTGGGGAATAGGGTTGATGGTGGCACGAGCCGCGGTGTCAGCGCTTTTATCTCCTCGCCAACGAGCTGCCATTGCCAAAACGGCTTCATGCATGGTGAGAGCAACCAACAAACCCAGATAGGTGATGATGATATGTACAGGGTCGATGTCGCGCATCATTCGGGGATTTCTCCTTTGAAAGCCGGTCTTCGCGGTTGTCACATGTGCGTCGGCAGAGTAGCGCCTTTCTCTCCAGCGGCGCAAGCCATTGGCAGTCAGCCATTCTTTCAACCCTAAGGTCATTGACACTGCCTGCGCGCTGTTTATGTTCCCCATTGTGACGGAAAAGGGTGCTTTTCATTGGATGTAACATACTGAAAAGACTCAACTAAGAAATCTTAGAGAATTTTAAGGAAGGTTTGGAGGTCAAGAACATGGGTAAAATAATCGGAATCGACCTGGGAACAACAAACTCTGTTGTTGCGGTCATGGAAAACGGCGAAGCAAAGGTGATTCCCAACCAGGAAGGTGACCGCACCACTCCCTCCGTTGTTGCACACACCCGCGATGGAGAGTTTATCGTGGGGCGCGCGGCCCGCAACCAGGCTGTGACCAACCCTCAAAACACCATTTATTCAGCAAAGCGCTTCATTGGCTCGCAGTTCAACGAGCGGGAAGATGAAGCGAAGCGCATGCCTTACACGGTGAAGGCGGGCAAAAATGGCGGTATCAGCTTCGAAATTGGCGGCAAAGAAATGGCACCGCCAGAAATTTCGGCAAAAGTATTGAGCAAGTTGAAGTCCGCCGCTGAGTCCTACCTGGGCGAGACTGTTTCTCAGGCTGTGATCACGGTTCCGGCATATTTCAATGACTCCCAACGCCAGGCCACCAAAGATGCTGGTCGTATTGCTGGCCTCGAAGTGCTGCGGATCATCAATGAGCCCACAGCAGCTGCTTTGGCCTATGGTCTCGACAAAAAGGAAAATGAAAAGATTGTCGTGTACGACTTTGGGGGTGGAACCTTCGACGTCTCCATTCTTGAGGTTGGTGACAACGTTGTGGAAGTTTTGGCGACAAACGGTGACACACACCTTGGCGGCGACAACGTGGACGAGGTTCTCATTGAGTTCCTCGTGAATGAGTTTAAGAAGCAAACATCCATGGACATCTCCGGCGATGCTATGGCCATGCAGCGCCTGAAAGAGGCCGCAGAAAAGGCAAAAATTGAGCTTTCTTCCGCATCAAAGACCGACATCAACCTGCCTTACCTCACGGCCGACGCCTCAGGCCCAAAACACTTGGCTCTGTCTATTGAACGATCTCAGTTTGAGCAGATGATCCACGATATTGTGGAAAAGACCTTGGCCCCTTGTCAGGCAGCCTTGAAAGATGCTGGTTTGAGCAACAGCGACATCGATGAAGTTGTGATGGTCGGTGGCTCCACACGCATTCCTCTTGTGGGTGAGAAGGTCAAGAGCTTCTTTAAGAAAGACACCAACCGTTCTGTGAACCCCGATGAAGTTGTGGCTATCGGTGCTGCTGTTCAGGCTGGTGTTCTGGGCGGTGACGTGAAAGATGTGCTTCTTCTCGATGTGACCCCTCTTTCTTTGGGAATTGAGACCCTGGGTGGGGTCATGACCAAACTCATTGAGCGCAACAGCACCATTCCGAAAAAGGCGAGTCAGGTGTTCAGCACGGCCGCCGACAATCAAACAAGTGTGGACATAGCTGTTTCTCAGGGTGAACGAGAAATGGCCAAAGACAACCGCCTATTGGGTCGCTTTAGCCTCACCGACATTCCACCTGCTCCCCGAGGAGTCCCACAGATTGAGGTGACTTTTGACATTGACGCCAACGGTATCTTGAATGTGTCCGCAAAAGACTTGGGCACCAACAAGGAGCAAAAGATCACCGTGAAAGGCTCATCAGGCTTGTCTGATGACGAAATCAACAACATGGTGAAAGATGCAGAAGCCCATGCCTCAGAAGACAAGAACAAGCGAGAGCTGGTCGACGCCCGCAACAAGCTCGATGGCTTGATCTTCCAGGTTGAGAAGCAAATTGCTGACAACTCTGAAAAAGTGGAAGCCTCACTCAAAACAGAGTTGGAAACTGAAATTGCTGAAGCGAAAAAAGTGCTCCAAGAAAAAGCAGAAGATAAGGACGCCCTCTTGGCCGCAGCCACAAGCTTGGAGCAAAAAGCTCACGCATTGGCCGAACAAATCTACAAATCAGCCACACCGGAAGGCGCTCAAGCTGGAGCGGGAGCTCCTGGCGGAGACACACCTCCAGGCGGCAGCGCAGGAGACAAAAAAGACGGCGTCGTTGACGCGGAATTTGAGTCGAACTGAAAAACCATCAGTCGTGCAGGTGCTTCATTTCTAAGCACCTGCACGAACTCCATCCTCCTGATTGGTGGTTGAGCCCCCGCCCTTCTTTTGAGAAGGCCGCTGAAAGCCTCTCTTTTCGTACTTTTCTCAGCGCCTTGACATGCTCGGAAGCGACCGAGTAAACTTCACAATATGGATCATCCCCAGCGAAAGAGCGTCTGACAAGCACCAATCTAGACATAAGGATGGGGCAATGCGCAAAAGCACTGAATCACCGCGATTCCCACAGTCTGCTTCTTTGTTTAAGTTTTGCCTGCGGGCTATGGAGGTGAGGCGCCAATCAAAGGTGCATGATCAGGAAGTTGGCAACATACTTGACTACAATCCGAGCGATACCAGCCATTGGAAACGTGGAAAAAAGGCTGTGAAGAGCATCTACGCTCTCGATGCTCTTTCTCACCATCTCAACGTGAATCCTGAGCTGGTGCAAGACCTCGCAGACGGCCTGATTGATATCGATGAAGCGTGGTACGAATTCGAAGAGGCTGAAGAGCTCAAAATCGCCAATCAGAGCCTCACAGCGGAGCTCAAGCAAGAGCGCCGAAAGCGTTTGCTCCGCTCCGAACAGGTTTGTGCACAGCTGCTAACCAAGGCCAACACCCATTCTATTCCGATCTTTCTGCCCGAGGTGGTTTCTGCCCTGCCCTTCATCAGTATCGTGCAGGGTGAAGTCGCCGAGAAAATTGCACGAAGCTCTCGCGGAAAGCCCGGGCAGTTCTTGATCCGATACCGCAAGGGCGACATGAAGGCCCACACGCGTGCTGCCATTGCGCGTGAAATAGCCCGCATCGTGATGTTTTCCGAAAGAGAGCCCCTTGGCCTCTACGAGCCCAACCCACAGATCGAATTCCTGGAAATGCTCGACTTCTCAAACTCGCTTCTCGTGCCTCGTGAACAGCTCATACAAGAAACAGAAAGCCTTTCTTCACGAGTTGACCTGGTCAAAGCCCTTTCCGAGGCCTTTTGGGTGCCAAAGTCTGTGATCCGCACTCGCATCAAGCAGATTGCGCTCGACAACCTCAACGACACCGAACTTGCCGCTCCCGCAGTTCAGGTGCGTGATATCCTTGGGGGCCAGAGCCAACGCATGCTCGATATTCGCCCCACGCACGAATTGGCCAACACAACAGGCCCCGGCTCTGTTGGCCCGGTGAGCAGTCCTCAAACGGCGACCAGTGGCCCAGCAGAATCCTCATCTGGGGGCGAGCCCCTTAAAGACGCGCTTTACCGCACCAGCCCCATCCGCGAGTGATCTTTAGCTTCCTGAAAACGCAATTTATTTTTGAAATTCGCATCTCAAAGTGCTAAAAACAGGATTCTAATGGTGCGCCTTTTTGAGCAGTCCAAACTTTTGGAGGGAGCCTGCATGGCTTTTAAAGCTGAGGATGTCTTGTGCAGAAGCAAGCAATTCGGAACTCTTTTTATGGGCCAACCGGGCTCTGGTGATGAGTCTGCCGAAAATGACACAGATGAAGCAGGCGGAGGAGGGCGTGCTCAGGCCAAAACCGCTCGGGAAAGCGCAAAGCCCAAAACTCTCACCCGCAAGGAGGTGATTGAAATCCTCCAAACCACTCGAGACTTTTCAGGGCTTGATCTTCGAAAGGCCAACCTCACGAAGCTGGACTTTTCGGGGTGCCGTTTTGCGGGCTCAAATTGCTCTTATGTGAACTTCAAGGACTCCAATCTCGACTCGTGCGACTTTTCAGATTCCAGTCTTTGGAATGCAAACCTCGAAGGGGCCAACCTCACCCGCTCCAATTTGGAAGACGCTGACCTTGACTACACCAAGCTTCGAGGTGCTGTGCTTTTTAAAGCCAACATCAGGCGAGCCACACTTCCCACTGACCTCATTCCCCGTGAGGAAATTCTTCGCTCCGTGAACGAAGGCAGCAAGATCTCACGCTAGCTCAGCTCCCACATCGAGGGAATCGTCAACAATCACGGGGCGCACCGTTCCATCGCCAGATTCCGTAGAAAGAACCATTCCCTCACTC
The DNA here is from genome assembly GCA_028285285.1 of Silvanigrellales bacterium. GTDB lineage: Bacteria > Bdellovibrionota_B > Oligoflexia > Silvanigrellales > Silvanigrellaceae > JANQPW01. Next base: position 6,474 of record JANQPW010000346.1, on the reverse strand, counting down.
ACTCCAAAGCGCATTTTTCTGGGTTCAAGATTTGAAACAACCAGAACCTTACGCCCAGCCAACTCTTCGGGTTTTACCCATTTCCGAATTCCCGAAAAAACCTGCAGATTATCGTCTTCACCCAAACAGATCTCTAGCCGAAGCAGTTTGTCGGAGCCTTCCACAATCTCGACTTTTTCAACAAGCCCAACACGCACGGAAACTCTGGCAAAGTCCTTGAAGGAAATTGTCTTTCCAGCCTTTGGGGAATTGCTCTTCGCTTTTTCAGCTGGCAAGGCGGATGAACCCGGAGAAACTGCGGAACCTGAAGTTGAGTCTTCTGTTTCGACAATCTCCAGACGTGGGAAAAGAGGAGACCTTTTGGAAAGCCTCCGGCCTGGAGTTGCCGCAAGAAAGTCAGCAGCTCTCTCATAAAAAGAGCCCCGATCGGAGAGATCTTCTCCCACACTTGCAAGCAGGTCGGACATTTTCTCAGGAAAAAAAGGATAAGAAAGGTAACCCACGGTTCGAACAACGGCACAACTCACACCCAGAACTCGACGTGCGGCTTGTTTGCTTTCAGCATCGGTTCCACTCTTGCGCACCAGTTCCCAAGGCTTGTTTTCCGTGATGTACTTGTCTGTTGTGGAAATAAGCCTCCAAATGCTTTGAAGTGCATCAGCGGTTTTTGCCTCTTCAAGAGCCTCGCTCACGGCGACCACACAACCTTCAGCCTGATCTTTAAGAGTGGCCTCTTGTTCCGACCACCCTGAGTCTTTGACCTGCGACAGATCAGGAAACTCTCCATCAAATGCTTTTGCTGCAAGACCAAGGGTGCGGCTCAGAAGATTTCCCACACCATTGGCAAGGTCGGCATTGTAGCGCTCCACAAGCAAAGAAGCAGAGATCTCGAGATCTTCCCCCGGATTCACAAGGCGAAACACCCCATTCACAAAGGCATCCTTGTTGAGAGTGTCGCGCAAGAGATCAATTGTCACCGCATTGCCCTTTGACTTCGACATCTTCTCGCCACCCTGCAACAGCCAACCATGAATCAGGAGCTGAGGAAGCGGCAGATCAAGAGAAAGCAACATCGCAGGCCAGAACACTCCATGGAACTTCAAGATGTCTTTGCCAATAATGTGTGTGGCATTCTTCCAAAGTGGCTCGTTGCGAGCTTTTTCAATTCCCCCAACACCCGTCACATAGTTGGGAAGGGCATCAAACCACACGTAAGAAACATGATCTGAGTCAAATGGAAGCTCAATTCCCCATTGAGTCCGAGTCTTGGGCCTCGAAATGCTCAGTTCGCTGTCAAGGGCGTCGAGGAGCCCGAGCAATTCGTTGGCATACCGTTTGTTTCGCACGAGCCGGCCCGACTTCACCGCCTCTCGAATTTGCTCCCGGTACTTTGTGGTGCGGAAATAGTAGTTGCCTTCTGTGCGAAGCTCGGTTGGACGTCCGTGAATCAGGCACCTCTGTTCAGAGTCCATTTCTTTTTCTGTGAGGAAGTCTTCACAATCAACACAATACCGTCCGGAGTGCTCCCCAAAGTAAATGTCGCCTTTGTCATAACAGTACTGAAAGATCTCCTGAACATTTTTCTTGTGTTCAGCGCTCGACGTCCGCATAAAAACATCAAAACTCAGGCCAAGCTCTTTCCAGGTCTGTGACCATTTCTCGGCCAGTTGATCAACAAACTTCTGAGGCGTCACACCTTTCGCTGTGGCCTTTTCGGCAATTTTTTCGCCGTGCTCATCCATACCCGTGAGAGTCGTCACCTGACGACCCAATGACAAGTTGTGCTCTTTCAAAACCTGCATCAACGTCGTGGTGTACAAATGCCCAGCATGGGCCTGACCAGAGGCATAGTAAATGGGAGTCGTGAAGTAACGACACTCAGGCATGACAAAACCCTTCATTCTCTAGAGGAAGTCGCAACAGAAGCCCAAAACCCCTGTGTCACACGAAGGTACCGCTTCCATGGATTGTTCAACTTGTGGTTTTTCGGATCCGGCCAGCTTTGGCCCTTTGCAGCAGAACCACCGAGGCGCTTCTCTAAATAGCGCCCCAACAGCCCCACCTCTTGGCTCAAACCCCACTGTGGTAGGGCAGAGTTGAGACGTTCCAAGAGATTGTGAGTCACCCCCAAGGTGGCCAACCTCACACCCTTTGTCGTCACCTTCGCCAAAGCCCCGCTTTGCTCTTCCCACACAATTTGAGCTGCCGTTTGCAGAGCCTTAATGCCACACTTTGCATCGACTGAAAGTTCATAGACACAGCCAAGCTCAGGAAAACGATCCAAGGAGGGGTAAGTGGTCATCACTTCGCGCCAACTCAAAGCCTCTGAAGAGATCACTCCCGAAGCCGATGGGTGAAACCCGTGAACTCTATCTTGATTGAGATTCACTTCCCGTTTACCCAAATAGACCTCTTTGGGCACGAAAAAGAGCTGGCGAAGAGCTTTTCCTCTTTTGCGCACCATACACTGATAAGCCCCATAGTCTCCTCGTGGCAGACCATTGAACCGAGACTTTCCTCCAGAGGAGCGAAAATCGAGACCGCGTGAATCGGAGCGCACATCTCGGTAGACTCCCTTGTCGAGATTCACGTGAGTGAGCCGGGGAGGATCGAAGCGACTTTCCACTAAAACAAACTGCTCCAATTGAGAAGTTGGAAACACAAAATCAACATGGTCGAAATTGCTCCAAAGGTGCTTTTGCTGCACCGGCAGCAAACAGTGGACCTTTGATCGAACACCCCAGCTGTCTTCATAGGCCGAACGATAAAGCACGCAACGTGCTTTGGTTCCGCTGGTGACTCCAAAGCCCTCGATACCCTGCTCGTCGACTATACCCACAGCCTTGCAAACCTTGCGGCTTTCTTGCGCGGGCCGACCCGACAGAAAGTAAAAAAACTGCTCATCTTGGGAGAGGTCATCGAGCTCAGAAAGCTTTGCCCCAGCGTCAAAGTCGCAGCCCAGCCCTTGTTGCGGGGCCTGTGCCGTGCCCTTGGCTTGATTGAGTCGCGCCAAACAGTGAACCCCACCGCTCCAAACCAACACATACCCTTGACGGATCTGATCATCGCTCAGGGGTCTTAAGCGAATCTTGAGTTTTGAAAAGGATCGGCGCGCTTGAGACAGCCCATGGGTTCGGATGAAGTGGTTTCGCAGAAAGCCCGGCTCAGACAACACCTCAGGAGACAGATAGGAGGCCCCCCAAACCAAATTTTCAAAGGGCTTCCAACCAGACTTTGATTCGTTTGAGCTCGAAGAGGATGGTGAGGCACGGCCCACAAAAAAACCAGCATGACCATAGTTGACAAAACGCAACTCAGAAGCCCCAAGAACCCCAGCAAAGTAGGGAAACCAGGGCCTTTCGTTCATCACATCGAGGTAGATTTGAAAAAAACCAGCCCGATCCAGATGGGGAGTGTCTCGGTACTTCATCCAGTTTTCGGCAAGACTGCGATGAATACTGGTTGCAGCGACAGACTGTGCCAAACCGGTTTGCAAATAAAGCGACGGCTCAGATGCCTTTCCCGGATTTGTCAGGCCAAAGAGTGTCGCCAGAGCGACGCCAAAGAGCAGCTTCTGTGCCACAGCAACGCGCCCCCAACATGACTGTTTCACGGTTTTTGAACAGGCTCTTAGGTCGAAGATTTCGAGCTTTCAAGCAGCCGATCGATTTGCTCCATCAGCCCTGGAATTTCGCCCAAATTCTTGATCCCGACTTTGCCCGCAGCAATCTCACGCAGAGCCGTCACAGCTTCCTTGTTGTTGCACTCAATGAGAGGATCACTGCCCTTCTGGATTTGCCGCATACGACGCGCGGCCAACATGACGACAGCAAATCGGTTGGGAATTCTATCGAGGCAATCTTGAACGGAAACGCGTGCCATCTTCGACCCTTTGAGCAACTCGTGAAAAAACCTAAGCCCTGTGCAGATAAGCGCGGCTTGAGTGAACACAGGAAACCGCTTCATACAGAGGCATCAGTCATAACAGTCCAACACCGAGGGGTCAATGCCCCTCTGACACGCTTGCCCCTTTTCTCGCAAGTGTATTAAAATTGTGAATATCACTTAAGAAAACCTCAGGAATTGAGAGGAACAAACATGACTGCCCAAGGAAAAAAGCCGGCAGTGGTCGCCCTCGCACTTGCCGCTATCGCCGCCGTGATTGCAGTAGCCGTGCTGAATCGGGGAAACCAAAATGACCAAGGCTCCGACACTTCCGGCGATGAACCCCTCGTTGTTGGCTTTGAAAACGCCCCCCGCTCTTCCGATCCTCGGTTGATCGGCTTCGACGCCAACAGTCAGTACCTTGAGGAATTGCGCTTCCTCCCCCTCTTTTCATTTGGCCCCGACGGAAGTCTTCGACCCCTCGTTGCAGAGTCGGTCGAAGCCAAGTCAGACCTTGAATTTGTCGTCAAACTGAGAACTGGGCTCAAGTTTTCGAATGGAGATTCCATCACACCCCACGACGTCGTGGCGACATATAAGCACATGGCTTACCCTGAAGGAGGTTTCCCCCCCAGCCCCCGCAAGGGCGCCTTCGCTCGACTCAAATCGGTTGTGAAGTCTGGCCCGTCCCAAGTCACTTTCAAACTCAGGGAGCCGGATGCCGCCTTCCCCACCAACCTCGTCATTGGAGTGCTGCCTGAAAAAGCCATGGCCGAAGCACCGGAAGAGATCAACGGAAAAGGCTATGAGTCAGGACCCTATGTGCTTGTGGATCGCACCGACAGTCAGTGGATTGTCGCTCGCAACGACTCTTTCAATGGCACAAGCCTAGGCATTCCCAAGCCGCAGATCCGCAGGGTTAAGTTTCAAATCATCAAAGACGCCACAACCCGATACGCAGCTTTGGTGAGGGGTGATATCGACATTTTGCAAAACGGCCTCGATTCCGACAAGTTGGTCTCGGTGCAAGCGGCAAACGAATTCAATCTCTTGTCGCAAACACGGATGAGTGTGGACTACCTAGGGTTCAACACAACACGCAAACCATTCAACAACCCCTTGGTTCGTCGTGCCATAGCCCACGGCATCAACCGAGACGAAATCCTCAAATTCACTCTCCAAGGCTTCGCGACAAAGGCCTCCGGCATGTTTCCAGACGAGTTTCCTTGGAAGAAGCCACGGGAAGCCTTGGAACACGACCCCGAAAAAGCCAAATCTCTTCTTGACGAAGCAGGCTTCACACAAAAGGGTTCGGCCCCACGTCTCTCCTTCAATATCAAGGTCACAACAAGCAAAACCCGCATAGCCCTGGCCAAAGCCATCGCTGCTCAGCTCAAAGAGATTGGTATTGCCGTTGAAGTTGAAAGCCTCGAGTTTGGGGTCTTTATGGATCAGCTAAAAGAAGGGGCTGTGCCCACCTGGCTGGCCTCGTGGACCGGATTCAAAGACCCCGATCATCTCCACTTTGTGTTCCATTCCGAAATGGCTCCCCCAAACGGGGCCAACCGTGGTCGCTACTCCAACCCTAAGCTCGATGAGCTGCTCACCCTCGGAAAATCGGAGACCGACCCAGAGAAACGGAAGCAGCACTACTCTGCCGCCCAAGACATCCTTGCCGAAGAGCTTCCTTATGTTTACCTTTGGCACTCCAAGAATGTGGCAGTGGTGAAAAAAAACGTGAAGGGGTTTAAACTGTATTCCGACGGTCGCTATTCTTCACTACCCAATGTCACACGAGAGTAACGAACTTCATGCAAAGCTCCTTGCTCAAGAGGCTTGTTCAGCTCCTTCCCGTGTTGTGGGGAATTGCCACAATAGTATTCTTTCTTCAGAGGATGATCCCCGGAAGCCCAGCAGACGTTGTGCTGGGACCTGACGCTCCCGATGTGCAAAAGCAAGAATGGCTACAGCAGTACGGCTTCGATGCACCACTTTGGGAGCAGTACCTCAGTTTTCTGGGGTCTTTGCTGCAGGGTGATCTCGGGAGGAGCTTCGCAGATTTCCGACCTGTTACAGAAATCATATTGCCACGCTTGGGCGTCACCTTTGCCCTAGCTATCACCGCATTTGTGTTTTCACTGGTTTTGTCCACTCTCATTGGAATTTATAGCGCGTCTAAAGCCGGTCAACTCCCTGACAAAATCGCCGCTGTGATTTCACTTCTGGCCATTTCTGCACCCACCTTCATTGTGGGGCCCATTTTACTGTGGATCTTCAGCGTGAAGCTGGGATGGCTTCCTCTTTTGGGCAACGATGGGCTCCTGGCGTATATTCTCCCAACTGTTACATTGGGGAGTGCTCTCGCCGCCTTCACAAGCAGAATGATCCGCAGCGGAATTGTCGATGTTCTTGGCGAAGACTACATTCGAACGGCCTACAGCAAAGGCCTAGGAAAAACAGAAGTGCTTGTGAAGCACGCCCTTCGCAATGCCTTTTTGCCGGCTCTCACAGTTTTGGGAATGCAATTGGGGGTGTTGCTGAGTGGCACCGTGATCACAGAACAGATTTTCTCATGGCCGGGGCTCGGTT
>JANQPW010000332.1 GCA_028285285.1 Silvanigrellales bacterium | reverse complement strand
AGGCCAAAGGTAGACCTGCTCCAGGCCCGGGCCTCAGTCGCAGCCGCACGGGCCGCCATTTCACGAGCTCAAGCACAGGCCCAAAGCCAGGCCGCGCGCCTGGCCTCCCTCCTCGATCTTCCCATTGAGAGTCCGCCCCAACTCCGATCCGATCTCAGTGTCACAGGGAGCTTTTTCGACAATCTCGATGAAGAGCCCAAAGACCGTCTTGAGCTCAAGCTTTCCCGCACGAGCACTCAGCTTGCAGATATTGAGGTGGATTATCAGCGCAGCACGCGCTGGCCCATTTTGAGTGTGTTTGGCAACATTTCGAGCGAGGTGAACACAGCTCTTCCACCCACACAGGTTGGGGATCCCCCCTCTCCCTTGGAAGAGGCGAGCTTTCCTGATCTGGTTGATCCCGACCGTTTCACCTACACCGCTGGCGTTAGCTTGAAGTGGACACTCTTTGAGGGCTTTGCCATTCCCGCCCGCTCCGAAAAGGCCCAAGCGGCTCTGATTCAGTCGCGAACTGACACCATCTTGGGAGAAAGGGAACAAAAGATTGCGCGCCAGGAAACAGCTGCAAACCTCAGAGCCGCCGGCAGTGGACTTGAAGCCGCCCAAGATGCAGCTGCGGCCGCCCAGCTGCTCGCGACCCAAGCAGAAAGTGACTATCGCGCAGGCCAGATCTCACTCCGCGAGCGCCTTGAAATTCAAGACGATCTTGTTGCTGCGCAGAAAGACCTCTTCGCACAGTGGTCACAGCGCCTCCTCGTGGCAACCCAGTTTAAAATTGTGAGAGGCATTCCTTTGCACACATCTCAACAAAACGGAAAGGTTGCACCGTGAAGCAAACACCACTTGTTCTTCTGGCCTTGGCGCTTGTTGGTTGCCCTCCACAGTCAAAGGAAGAGGCCAGCAAAGAAAAGGGAGAGGGAAACGAAAAGAGCTCTTCTCTCGCCTGGGATCCCAATGAACAAGGCTCTCAGAGTGTGATCCCCGTAAAGGTTCAGGCCGTTGAGCGTGGCCGCTATTCTGAGTATTCAGAGTTTTTTGCCGAAGTGGACGCACTGCGCAAAATTGACTTGAAGGCCACAGCCGGTGGCACGGTCTCACGCCTTTTAGCCGAAGAGGGAGACCGAGTGAAAGCGGGAAAATCTCTCTGTGAGATCGACGCGAGGGAAGCTCTCAACAACGAAAAAATAGCTCGCATTGAGGAGCGCCTCGCAAAAGAAACCCTCGATCGAAACAAGAGCCATGCCGGCTCGGGCACCATCTCAAAAGTTCAGCTCGACCGATCCGAACTCGCCTATTTGCAGGCAAAAAATGCACGAATTCGTGCTGAAAAAGTCTCACAGTCGGCCCTTTGCCGAGCCCCTTTTGCCGGCACGGTCATCAAGCGACACATTGAGCAACACGCCGAGCTTCCTCCTGGAGCACCCACATTTGAATTCGCCGACCTGCGCAAAGTGAAAATCACCATTGGAATTCCAGAAAGTGACCTCATGGTTTATCAAAAAGGAACCAAAGTGAGCATTTCCGTGGATGGTTTGGCCGGAAAGTCGTGGAGCGGCGAAATAGAGCGCGTGGGAGAAACCGTTGACCAAAGAGACCGCACCATTGCTGTGGAAGTTCACATTGAAAACCCAGATCGAACCCTAAAACCCGGACTCACCGTGCGGGCGCGGGTGCAAAAATACAACCTTGAAAATGTCATTGTTCTGCCCAACGAGGCCATTCTCACGTTTGGGAAAACGCGGGTCGTGATGATTGCAGATGGCGAAGTGGCCCGCAAACGAGCTGTAACGGTGCGTTCAACAAATGAAACAGTCTCTTTGATTGCAGAAGGCGTGGAAGA
>JANQPW010000318.1 GCA_028285285.1 Silvanigrellales bacterium | reverse complement strand
CTCTTGGCGGTCCTGTGGGTTCTTGCAACGAAACTCTTCCCAGTTTTCCGGACGGAGCTCAACGAGAACCATCGCTCTGACTTCGACATCACCCAATGGGAGCTCAAATTCAATTTCTTTGCCGCTTTCAATCACAGTCGAGAAGCTCTCCTGCTCGGGAGTTTTCACCTGCAGGGCTGCGTGCAGCGTGTAGAGTTTTTTGTTGGCTGCGCTGGGGTTAGCAAGCGCATAGCTGCGATTGACCTTTTCTGCCGCGTTTCTCAGATCGAGGCTCACGCCGACCTGACGAGCTGAGTTCAGTTTTCCAGTGAGCGCCCCGGGCTGGCAAGCAGTGACCATGGCCCATGCTGCTGCCCCGACCAGCACCTGCCGCTTTTTGCAGAGCAGTGGGTTTTTTGGCTGATGCATGGTTTGGTCCCCCAAAGAAGTGGCAGGTTTGGCTCGGACACTCCATCTGTCCGATCCCTGGGAAGTTTTCGGCAACATCACCCTCTGCTTAATAGTATTGGAGTTTTCTTTATTATTTACAGATAGATACATTTTTTGCCACGGCGGAAAAAATGGCTGTTGAGTGGTGGTGTAGACTGGAGAGGAAACCAGTTGGGGAAGATGCTGTGGCAGAAGTATTTCATTTGAATGCGCGGGCAGAAGATTTTCAGGGAAACAAGGGCGTGGGAAGGTACGTCCTTCTTCCAGGCTCAGACGGCAGGGCAGCTGAGATTGCGAAACGTCTCCAAAACGTCGTGGTCAAGGAAAGTGATCGTCGCTTGAACTGTTATTTCGGAGATCTTCAAACGGAACAGGGAGCCATTGGCGTTGCCGTTGTGTCAACGGGAATGGGGTGTCCAAGCATGGACATTGTGCTCAATGAACTGATCATTCTGGGTGCGAAGCGCTTCATTCGCCTGGGCACAGCCGGATCTCTGCAACATGGTTTGGTGAACTTTGGAGACTATGTGATTGCCACGGGCTCTGTTCGCGATGAGGGCACAACCTCCAACTATGCCCCGCTGGAGTTACCAGCCATTGCCGATCTTGATGTTGTGCGTGCCCTTGAGACAGCTGCACGCAAAGAGAGAAAAGTGCGCTTTCACAAGGGCTTGGTTCACTGCAAAGACTCGCTGTATGCTCGAGAGTTCGGTGTGGGGCCGCTTGCGGAGCACAACCGGCGTTACATGGAAACTCTCACGCGGTGTGGGGTTCTGGCTTCAGAGATGGAAACGGCTCAGCTCTTCATTCGCTCACAGATTGAGTCACAGGTGGGTCGTGCTGCGGGAGAGTCAGCAGACCGTGTGAAGTCGGGGGCTATTTTGGCCATTGTGGGCGATGATGTGCCCTTTTCAAAGAAGAACAGCGCCTCAGTGATCGGCACGCTCATTTCCATAGGTCTGGGTGCTGTGACTGAGCTCAGCACGGCAGAGCAGTCTCAGCTAGCTTAGGCTCTGTCTGACGAATGATTTTCGTCAGACAGAGCCTAAGCTCCTCACCCGACCTAAAGACCTTCTTGTAGGGTTGCATGTTGCGGCACAGAAAAGTACTGAGCTTGTTTGCGCCCTTCAAACTTCACATCTGTCATGCGGGCTGTGGTGATGACCTCTTTGGTGATTTGACCAGTTTCTTTGTTTACGGAGAAAGTTCTGAATGACTGCGGGAAAACAATGGAGTCTGTCGAGCTCTGGTTTTCGTAGGCCATGAACTTCTCAGGGCTGTGCCCTCCATCTTTGAAAAAGCCCTTGTAAGAGACGATGTAACGAACGCCACCAACCTGGTGAGTCTTAGGGTGAATGTACACCACGTAGTAGTCGTCGGGAGCATCTCCGACGCCGTCTCCAAAGGTGACTTTGACCCGTCGGTAGTTTTGACCTTCGAAGGTGCCGTCTTCAACAAGTGTGAGCTTCACTCCAGAGTCGGCGAGAACAAAGGGGATGGCCACAAAATAATACGGGGTCAGAGCCCAAAAACGGGGATTGATCTTCTTTGCAAATTCTTCGGCACCTTTGCTGTGCCAAGCTTGTTTTCCATCCCATCCAAACTCAATCTCGGGCTGAGTGAGGGTGCGGTGTCTCGCCCGCGACGACCATGTGTCGATTGTTTGGAGGGTGTCTCTCACAAGGCCTTTTTGGGGTGTGTAAATAAACCGAAAAGTGAGATCACCCGCTTCGTGCCAACGTTTGAGACCACCATGTGCCGCTATGCTTTTGGCCACGAGCTGTCCTGCTGGAGAGCCCTCCAACCTCTTCTGCGACTCTTCAAGACGCTTTTCCACCCACTTTTGCGGCACACGGTTTGCCGAGGATTCATCTACAGCTGCCGCAAACGGTTGCAGGAAAAGTGCCGTCAGCACCACAGCAACAGAAGGCTTGAAGAGGGAACTCATTTTCGATGTGATGTTCATAGATCATCCTTTTCTCAGAAAAACTCGGAGGAGAATGGTCAAAGCGTGAGTCGAATAAGACCAATGACAGCCACAATAGCCCACACGAGGTTGAGCACAAAGCCTTGGTACGCTTTTCTCAGAAAGGTGATGAGGCCCACACCGAGTGCTCCGACGAGGTTCATGAGTTGGTAAACCCAGGTCTCTGTTTCGAGATAGCCAAGACTCGAAAGAGCGTAGGCGAGTATGACTAGAAAACTTCCGAGCCATCCCAAACCCTCAACGAGGGAATGGCGGCTCATGCCTGGCCTTCCACGGGCCCGTCTTTGTGTCTGAGAGGAACGCTCTCAGAACTGCGACCCCAATAGACAGTGCGTGAAGGAAATGCGTACTCGATGTCCATTTCTTCAGCCAGTTTGAGGAAGGCAAGGTTGAGCTCCTGCCGAGCTTGCAGGTACTTCTCCCAGTCAATCGTTGTGGTGAAACAGTACACCATGATGTTGAGAGCTGAATCGAGGTACTTGTCAAAAAAGACCAGATAAAAGTCTTTGTCGATGCAGGGGTGATCATCGAGCAGTTTTCGTATGCGCGCCATAAACTCCTCGATTTTCTGTGCGGGAGTGTCATAGGCAATAGAGAGATTGGTGTAGATGCGACGCCTGTCTCGCATGGTGAAGTTTTCAATGGGCCCTCCGGTGAGGATCTTGTTGGGCACAGTGATGAGGGACTTCTCGAAGGTGCGAATGCGCGTTGTTCGAAAGCCGACGGTTTCCACAACGCCTTCCACATCGCCGAAACGCACCCAGTCTCCCATGCGAAAGGGCATGTCTGTGAGCAAAAGCACGCTCGCAAAAAAGTTGGCCAGAGTTTCTTGAGCTGCGAGAGCCACAGCGAGACCACCAATACCCAGCCCGGCGAGGAGGCTCGAAACCGAGTACCCCAGGTTTTGAACGATAAGGAGACCACCCACACAGACCACAAACACCCTGAGCGAGCTGCGAAACAGCGGAACAAACTGGTGTTTTAGGTCTTCGTCGGAGCTGCTGAGACGGC
>JANQPW010000301.1 GCA_028285285.1 Silvanigrellales bacterium | reverse complement strand
AACCGGGAGACCGAAACTCCAGAGTCAACTGCTGAAGCTGGAGACAATTGAGCCTTGTAGCCCTCAAAGAAGAGTAGCCTTGTTTCGCCGGGATTGTTGCTGCTCAACAAACCAGCTGGAGTGACCAGTCACGCAGTTGTTGGCTTTGTGCGTCGTGCTCTTGGCATTTCGAAGGTCGGGCACCTCGGCACCCTTGATCCCTTTGCAACAGGGGTGCTTCCTCTCATGGTTGGGGGCATGACCCGTCTTGCAGACGAACTCCACACGGGAGACAAAACTTACACCTTTTCCATTGCCCTAGGGAAAGAAACAGACACACTCGACCCGTCTGGGCAAGTTGTCTCAGAAGCGCCCGTACCAGACTTTACTCCTGCACAGTTGGAGCAGGTGTTGCGCGAGTTCAGAGGAGATATCCGACAGGTTCCCCCCACCTACTCCGCTCTGAAACACAATGGCCGACCCCTCTATGAATACATGCGCACACAGGGCCACCTTGGGTTCGATATCGAATCGAAGGCAAGACATGTGACTGTCTATGGTTTGGAGACCGTTGATCATCTCAAGGAAAGGCCGGGAACCAACGATATTTCACTCCGGGTGTCATGCTCAAAGGGGACTTACGTGCGATGCCTGGCCCGTGATATCGCTCGGAAGCTGGGGACTGTCGGGCACTGCTCGCAGCTGGAGCGCTCCGCAGTGGGACGTTGGGACATCGGCCAGTGCCTTTCGTTGTCAACAGCAGATCTCAAGCAACCCGAAGCTTGGGAGTGTCGCCTGCGGCAGCAATTGCTGTCACCGGAAGAAGTTTTCTCCAAAGTTGCCGTGCTGCAGGTTCCGGAAGAGTCTGATTTTTCCAAACGAATTGACTCTGGGAACCACATTCTTGCCCCCCTCACTCTTCTCAGGGAGTGGGGTTTGGATCTGTCCAAGCCCCTGAGCCAACAGTCTCTCGGGCAGTGTGTTTTCATTTCAACAAAAAAAAGCTCTTTTTTGGCAAAACTCCAGGCCGAAGGATCAGCTCCCCCTCTTGGGCGCCTCCAGCCCATGAAGAAGATCCGATCCTCTCCAGAAGGCTCCCCTTGCCACTAAAGCCCGGCCACCTGCGCCAAGGGTGCTCTGGATTTTAAGTGTAGAATAAACTATAAGGATCAAACAGACGCTCGGAGAAGATGACGCGGACCGGCACCCTTTGTGCACAAGGAGCCTTGGTATGCCAGATATTAGAAATTCCCTACGGCAGTGCTGCTTTGCAATACTCCCCGGCGACCGGCACAGCTCGGCGGCTGACAGCTTTTTGCGAGACTGCTCCCTGGCCATAGCCCACGGGGCCACCACAGTGGTGGCCCGACCTCCTTTTCGGGTCACACCATCGGCGCTTGCAGTGATGCGAGAGCTCTCTGAGCATTGTCGGCAAAACAAAGTGAATTGCCTGGTTGTTGATGACGTTCTGCTCAACCTTCGCAGCGGCGCAAATGGAGTTCTTTTCACCCGCTGTCCGGAGTCTTACACACGGGTTCGCGAGATCATTGGCCCTGAAAGCCACATCGGTCGGGAAATTGGCTCCCATCAAGACATGAACTCCGTGAAGGCACGGGGCGCCCTGACACATATTGACTTTTGCTCTGTGGGACGAGTGGCATCACTTGCGGCAGAAGAGAAAGACCTCAGCAAAAATCTGGGAAATAGCACTGGCTCCGATCAACAGAACATCTTCAAAAAAGATCTCTCAATGAGCGAAGCTCACAGCATTTTGACAGCCCTTGCCGACAAACCCTATCTGGTGCTCAGCGCATGCACACGAGTGCGGCCCCAACCCGGTTGCGACAAGATCGAAACGCCCCCACGCCCGAGTCAGTCAGCTTCTATTCTGACCGACCGTCGAAAAACCTCCTCAATGTCGCTCTCATAAATGGGATTCAGCGACAAACAAACACTCTCGAGGGAGTCGCAATCGCGCAAGGGCTTGATCTCCCGCACACGATTTCGTGCAAAGTTGAGACGCCGTAAATCTCGCATGTTTTCCAGAGCCTCAACGTTGTCTAGGGAATTGTCGGCCACGTTGAGCTCCTGAAGGCGACGTAAAGAACGAAGACTCTCTAAGTTCTCCAACATGTTTTTCCGCAGCAGGAGCTTCTTGAGGCCACCCATGTGATTCAGGGAGGGCAATCGCGAAAGGTTGTTTTCAGAAAGATCCAACTCAATGACATCGGGGAGCTGCTCCAAGAAGTCGGCTTGACGGAGGCCGAGTTTTGAAAGACTCAGCCTCTCCAAACCCTGAGGGAGACTCCCCAAGGGGTCTGCACCCGAAAGCTCAGATTCAGAAAGGTGAAGCGACTTCAGTTGAGAAAAACGGCCCCAATTGCACTCACCGAGGGCTCCACAACTTCGCAAACTGATTTCTTGGACGCTGTTGAGAACCCCCTCCTCATCAAGAACTTCGGGATCTGAAAACTTTTGATAGTCAGCTCTCAAGACCCTCAGATTCCTCACACTTCTGAGAAAGGAAAGGCTAAGGGCTGGCCCCTGCGCCGACCAAGGGTCACGGGAAATATCGAGTTCTTGAAGCTCGGGAAAGCGGGCAGCCGCCTCCTGAAGATCTTTGGTTCGCAGAGCCCGCAACAGAGTCTTCTGGGTTTGGGCCTGAAGAGGATCGCTCAACTCAGCCGTAGGTTTTTCAAATAAAACAAACTCCGCACTCATCACACATCTCCCAGTCGGAACAATGAAACACCATTTTTCAGCTCTGCTCCAGACTGATGTGCTGGAGGTAGTGACTCAGTTCGCTCATTGACTCCCGAATGTCATCAAGCGCCCGGTGAGCGTTTTTCTTCTTGTAGGGTTTTCCAAAGCGATGCTCAAAGATGATCTTAAAGCTCGAAACATCCAACATGCGGTAGTGCAGCCGTTCAGAAAAGAGCGGCAGGTAGGCGTCCACGAACTTCCGGTCCTGGGCAATGGAGTTTCCAGACAATATCGGTCGCGTGCCGGGAGCACTCTTGTCAATCAAGCCACAGAGCTTCGCATCGAGCTCCGCCTCGGAGATGCCGTTGGGAACCCGAGCAGTGAGTCCACTCTCTCCGTGATGCTTCCGGCACCAGTCGTCCATTCCGTCAAGAATCTCCTGATTCTGAAAAACGACCTCTTCCAAAGATCCGAGCTCATTGTCTGCAAAATCGGTCACGATCGCAGCCGCCTCCAAGATGCGATCCCGCTGCGGATCAAGACCTGTCATCTCCAAGTCGAGCCAAAGCAAGCTGTGTTTTTCCGCCACGTCACCCTCCCTGACTTTGCATGGACTCCAAAACCCGATTGAGGAGCTTTTTCTCGGCAAGG
This sequence comes from Silvanigrellales bacterium, assembly GCA_028285285.1. Classification (GTDB taxonomy): domain Bacteria; phylum Bdellovibrionota_B; class Oligoflexia; order Silvanigrellales; family Silvanigrellaceae; genus JANQPW01. Next base: position 5,837 of record JANQPW010000301.1, on the reverse strand, counting down.
TTTTCGGACTCCTGGGCCCGGGCACCGGCCACCACAGACTCCGGTGCACCACTCACAAATTTCTCATTGGAAAGTTTTTTCTGGATTCCCACAAGCACCTGCTCGATCTTCTGCAGGCGCTGCTTCACGCTCTTCACCTCACTGGCAGCGTCAACATGGCCCTCCAGATCCACAAAGACCTCAGTGCCCTGGGTGAGGGCGGCACCCACAACCTGTGGCAGAGCATCTTCAAAGTGGAGCTGAGATCCGGAGAGATATTCCATGGCAGCGACATGCTCACCAAAGCGATCTCGGGAAGCCTCGGGCAAAACCACACGCAAACGGAGCCCGGGGTGAAGCGAGTATTGACCACGAATGGCACGAACAGCGCCAACCACACCTTGAACGGCTCGCATGTGCGCAACAGAGGCTGGATCGGGCTCGTAGCGCGCAGTCAACTCCTTTGCGTTGGGCCACAGTTGACGACCTATGGTTTGAGATGAGCGCCCTTCAGCGAGGCGCTGCCAGATTTCTTCTGTAACAAATGGCATGAGGGGGTGAAGCAGTCGCAACGCTCCGTCAAACAAACTCAGCGCAAACTGCAACAGCTCATCCGCTCTTTTCAAACTTGCTACCGAAGCATTAGTTTCTGCTGCTTCGGCCAACACAGGCTTCAGCAACTCAACAAACCAATCGCAAAACACCATCCAAAGATGCTCATAGAGCTTTGAAGAGTACGTGGCAAAGTTCATACCACTGAGTGCTTTATCTGCAGTCTCTAAAGTTTGGCAAAACTCACTGAACAGCCAGGTAGCCACTGCATCATTAGGAATTTTGAGGCTTTCAAAGGTGCATTTGGCGCTCGAGATGTTTCGCTTCTCAGCATGAGACAAAAGGAAGCGTGTGGCATTCCAGATTTTGTTTGCAAAGTTTCGGCCCATTTCGCAAGACTCATTTTTCCAATGGATGTCTTGACCCAACACGATTTGATTCACCAAACTAAAGCGCAGAGCATCTGTGCCGTACTCAGCCATGAGCTTCTGCAAGTCGGGAGAATTCCCCAAAGACTTGCTCATTTTCCGGCCCTTGCTATCGCGCACAATGGGCGTGAAATAAACACTCTTGAAGGGGAGTTTACCCGTAAAGTGCTTACCGGCCATGACCATTCGAGCAATCCAGAAAAAGATGATGTCCTGGCCCGTCACAATGGTCTCTGTGGGGTAGTAGGCCTCCATCTGCTTTTGGGTTTGGGCATCATTTTTTGGCCAACCCTGCACAGCAAAGGGCCAAAGCCAAGAGCTGGCCCAGGTGTCTAAAACATCTTCTTCCTGCTCAAACTCCACATGGCCACAAGCTTCACAAGCAGCTGGAGCCTCAACAGCACAGTGCACCTTGGAACACGACGTGCAGGTGTAGACCGGAATGCGGTGGCCCCACCACAGCTGTCGCGACACGCACCAATCCTTGATACCCCCCAACCAATGCTCCCAAATTTTCTCTGTGAAAGCTGGGAGGAGTCGCAGCCGACCCGAGCGGGTCTCTTCGAGCGCCAGTTGGGCTAGGCCTTCCATTTTAAAGTACCACTGCTCGCTGAGATAGAACTCAATGGGAACATGACCCCGCTCAGAAATCCCCACCACCATCTTATGATTGTCGGTTTTCACAAGCAGACCCCGTTCCTTCAACTCCTTCACGAGTTTTTGGCGGGCTTCATACCGATCCAAACCCTGATAGGCCGGAGGAGAGTTCTCATTCAATGAGGCATCGGGGTTCATGACGTTGAGCAAACCCAGGTTGTGCCGCTGGCCAACTTCATAGTCATTCATGTCGTGTGCGGGTGTGATCTTCACAACTCCGGTTCCGAAGTCTCGCTCCACGTATGTGTCTGCAATTACCGGCACTTCGCGATCGCAAACGGGAACCCGAACCTTTTGTCCAATGAGCCCTTGGTAACGTTCGTCTTCGGGGTGCACAGCAACAGCAAGATCCCCAAAGAGTGTTTCGGGGCGGGTCGTGGCCACTTCAACGGCTGTTGGTCCTCCGGGGGTGGGGCTCACAACCGGGTAAGAAATATGCCAAAGATGACCCTGACGCTCTTCCGAAATGACTTCTTCATCAGAGATCACCGATTGACTCACAGGGCACCAATTGACCAATCGATGCCCTTTGTAAACGAGGCCTTGATCATAGAGTGTCACAAAGGCTTGAAGCACAGCTTGGTGGTAATCGGGATCCATTGTGAAAACCTCTCGATCCCAATCACAGCTCGCCCCCAATCGCTTCAGAGCGCCAATGATGCGGCCACCATAATTGGACTTCCACTTATAGGCCTCTTCCAGAAACTTCTCACGACCCAACTCTCTTTTGTTGATCCCCTCATCGGCAAGCTTCTTGGTGACCTTGGCCTCTGTGGCAATAGAGGCATGGTCGGTGCCGGGAACCCAGCAGGTTTCACGACCCTTCAGGCGTTGCCAACGAATGAGAATATCTTGAAGGGTGTTGTTGAGAACATGACCAATGTGAAGATCACCTGTGACATTGGGGGGAGGAATCACAATGGTGTAGTGGGTTGTGTCGCTTTTTGGTTGACTGGCAAAAAATCCCTTGTCAATCCAATCTTGAGCTCGCTTTTCTTCAAACTCGCTGGGGTCATAAGGTTTTTCAAAAGCACCGCTCAAACTCACTGTGACACCTCCCTGATCGGCGTGTGTGTTGCCTCCAGGTCTAGCACTGGGCAGAATTGCGTGCAATCAGCGAAGGGCAATCTCAAAAAAGGTCTATCTCGTCGTTCCCGACCGCCTCGTCTGCCCATTGCATTCCCGTCTCATTTTGGCCTGTGCTATTCTGAAAAAAAGAAAAACCCGCCAGAAACAACGAGGCACTCGAGTGGCCAACAATGAAAAACAGCCTTCACGAACAAGCGGCAGCCGGGAGCCGGTTAACCGTGGTTTTGCTCTTTCTCACGTGGGCGCTGTGCGCCGCAGAAATGAAGACGCCGTGTGGGTGGAGCCCGACGGAAGCTTTGCCGTGCTTGCAGACGGCATGGGGGGGCACAGAGGTGGTCAAGAGGCCTCACAGCTGGCCATTCGGCTCATGCGAAAGCACCTCACTCGCTGGCTCCGCGCCGTGCCAAAAAGTCGCCCTCCCATCGAGTCTTTTCTGAAGGAAAAGTTTATCGACACTTCCGCCATGATCTTTGAAGAGGGCCAGCGCAACAAAGAGCTGATCCACATGGGCGCTACTCTGATGTGCTGGCTCGACATCGGAGGTCGTGTTGCGATCGCCCACGTCGGAGATAGCCGAGCCTACCTTTTTCGAGACCAGCAGCTCTTTCAGATGACTCCTGACCACACCCTCGAAAATGAACAGATCATATCGGGAAAAAAGAGGGCTGAAATTGAGCATCTGCCCATCAAACACGTGCTTTCTCGCAATGTGGGCATGATGCCAGCCACGGAACCAGATGTGCTCCTCGTGGAAAGCCAAAAAGATGACCTTTGGTTGCTCTGCAGCGACGGACTCACCAACAAACTCAGTGCTCAACAAATTCTTTGGCATTTCAAAAAAAACGCCACTGATCTCCCCCGCCTCACACGCCAGCTGGTCGAGCAGGCATTTGCCTCAGGTGGTGAAGACAACATTAGCGTGTGCCTCATGCAGCGGGAGCCAGAAACGCCGCAGTCGAGAGAGACGGTTCGCTCTCCTGCCTGAGCCGAAAGCCACGTTTGCAATTTGAGTCTCAGTCCCTATACTCCTGCGCTAGCAGCGGTCTTATAAATGCAATCTCTTGTTGTCGCTCGGCTTGTGCGCTTCTTTCTGCACTGTGCCAACCGGCGCCTCGGCCTTGCCTTTACAAGACCTTTTTTGGAGAAAAGGGAGTCATTTTCACCAAATTTCGAGCCGACTTTTCTCGGTCACTCGAGAGGGCGTGGTGGCGGCCGGCTGGGTGGCCCCATCTGTCTCAGAATTGAAATCAAGTTGATGTTGGCAGGGGAGACACATGGGAACCGTAGACACGATCATCGGAAACAAAAACGTTCAGCTTTTCGACTTTGAGCCCACCACCACCGACTTCCTCGAAGATGTGGCTTTTGGGCTCTCACAACCTGCTAAATCTTTGCCTTCAAAATACCTCTACGACTTTGAGGGTTCCCGTCTTTTTGATGAGATCTGTCGGCTTCCCGAGTACTATCCCACCCGCACCGAGAAAGCGATTTTAGAGGCCTCGGCCCGACCTGTCGCGGAAGCTGCAGGAGAGCAAACCACAATTGTGGAGTTGGGTAGCGGCAGCCATCACAAGATCAGCTTACTTCTGGATCTGCTTTCCAACCCTGCCGGGTACGTGGCTATTGATATCTCACGTGAGTTCATGCTGTCAGCAGTGGAACAGGTCAAAAGTAAATTTCCATCACTGAATGTGAGTGCTATTTGTGCAGACTACACGCAGTTGAAGGAACTCCCTAACGAACTCTCCCACAGTCCAGCTTCGAAACTGAGCTTTTTTCCCGGCTCAACCATTGGCAACTTCACGCCACAGGAGGCTGAACGCTTTCTCAAAAACTGGTCAGGAGTCTTGCAAAGTGGAGATCTCTTTCTTTGTGGGGTCGACCTCGTCAAAGACGTGAACGTGCTTGAAAGTGCCTACAACGACTCTCAGGGAACCACAGCTGCCTTCAATATCAATTTGCTCCAGCGCATCAATCGAGAACTGGGTGCCAACTTTCAGCTCCAGCAGTTTAAACACCGTGCCATCTTCAACTCTGAGCTGAGCCGAATCGAGATGCACCTGGTGAGTCTGTGCGACCAAGATGTTTCAATTGGGCCATCGACGCATCGTTTTCAGTTTCGAGAAGGAGAAACCATTCACACAGAAAACAGCTACAAGTACACAGTGGATCGATTTCAAGAAATGGTGAAGAGGGTTGGATACAGCCCGTTGCGCCTTTTCACTGACCCCGAAGACTTGTTCAGTATTCATCTCCTTCGCGTGAACTAAACTTGAGAGCCACTCTCTTCCAAACGCACCCACTCAAACTTGGCCCTGAGGAAGTGCTGGAATCTGTGACAAAAATGGGAGACTCAAACACAATGCCAGAAAAGAACCTCGAAGTCCTTGAGCGATACCACAAGACGCGATCCCGTTCCCTCTTCATGACCCAAACTCTCCAGCCGGAAGACTATGTGATTCAAACCATGGAGTGCATGAGCCCACCGCGCTGGCACCTCGGCCACACCAGCTGGTTTTTTGAGATGGTGCTGCAACAGATGTGCCCTGGCTTCAAGGCTTTCAACCTTGACTTCCATTGGTTTTTCAACTCTTACTACGACCGCTTTGGCACTCGTATTGAGCGACCCAAGCGAGGCACGAAGAGCCGACCCACCGTAAAAGAAACAATGCGATATCGCAGCTATGTTGATGAACAAGTGGAACATTTCTTGCGCACTCTCCCCTGTCGAGAAGATCAGGTCTCTGAGGCCCTGCACCTCTTCGAGCTCGGAATTGAGCATGAAACCCAACACCAAGAGTTGTTGATTTACGATATCAAACACCTGCTCCTCGATCTTTTTGAAACTCCGTTTCCCGAAAACACACCAAGGCTCTCTCTGCCCGAAAAAGATCAAAAGCTCAGCACCGACAATCCATTTGTTTCCTTTGATGCCGGGCTGATTGAGGTTGGCGCAAAGCCAGAGCATGGTTTTGCCTTCGACAACGAAATGCCGTGCCACCGTGTGTTTTTGGAACCGTTCTCAATAGCCTCTAAACCGGTGACCTGCGGCGAATACCTCCAGTTTGTGAAAGATGGTGGCTATCAGAACGTTGCACTTTGGCACAACGACGGCTGGAAAGCGGTCCAAAA
>JANQPW010000298.1 GCA_028285285.1 Silvanigrellales bacterium | reverse complement strand
TGACGGCGTCTCCAAGAAGTTTGTGGTCGGAAAAAAGATCCGTCGACGCATGAACGAAAACAAGCTCAGGGCGCAATGTCCGAATCAGAGAAACCAACTCGATGTGTTTCGATCGCGGCACCACCGTGAGACCATCTTCCATGTGCAGAAAGTGCACAGCGGTGGAACCGAGCACTTTGGCCGCCTGCTCTGCTTCCTCTTCCCGGATCTTTTCCAATGCAGATGGTGAGAGGTCAAGGTGGCCAGCTCCTCCCGAAGTCAAAACCGCATGGTGAGAGGCCCAACCCTGCTTCACCAAAAGACACTCTGTTCCACCACAGCCAAACTCAATGTCGTCTGGATGGGCACCGAAAGAAAGGAGCGTTCTCTCACCCGTGTCTCGTGTTTCAAGCATGAAGCATCTCCATGACAATGTTTGAGATCCGTGTCGAGGCCCCCAAAGACAATGATTGCGGCGGAGTTGAGCGCACCGGCCCGTTAAAAAACTCCCACAGGCGATCTCGGATAACCTGAGGATCTCTCCCCAGGACCTCAACCTGTTGGGAGTCTAGGCCATCACTGCGCTCCGTGAGATCCCTCACCAGAAAAACCTGACGACCCAACAAAACACCCTCCTCCTGAATTCCACCCGAGTCGGTCAGCACAAGATCTGCTCGCGACAGAACCCTCAAGAATCGCTCATAAGGAAGTGCTGGCAAGACACGAATGTTGCCCACACCACCCATATGCTCCTGCACGAGAGATCGCAAAACGGGGTTAGGGTGAACGGGATAGTCGAAGCGAACGTGCGGCATCTCGACTGCAGCCTCTGCAATGGCTTTCAAAATTTCAACCATGTTTTGAGGACCAGTTTCGCGACGATGCAAGGTCATCAACACACGGCTCTCTCCGCCCTCGTCTCCACTTTCAAGCGGAGAGTCTTTGAGCATTTGCCCCACAGCATCCGCCCCACTTTGCCCCACCACGAAGATCCGCTCGTTTGCAACGCCTGAGTTCAACAGATTGACTCGTGCTTCTTCGTTTGGTGCAAAATGGAAATCGGCGAGCACAGACAAGGCTTTTCTGTGAAACTCTTCCGGAAAAGGAGACCACAAGTTGTGAGATCGCAAACCAGCTTCCACGTGTGCCACTTTGATCTTCCGGTAGTGGGCACTCATTCCAGCGGCAAATCCTGTGAGGGTGTCTCCATGCACAAGCACCAAATCCGGAGCTCTTCTCTTCAGAGCACTGTCCATCTTTTGAAGAATCTGAGCCGAGAGATCCGAAAGGCTTTGGCCGTGCTGCATCACGTCAAAGCGAATATCAGGTTGAATATCAAAAGAATGAAACACCCCGTCTAAAATCTCACGGTGCTGGCCAGTGGAAACGAGCCTCACATCAAGGCCGCCTTGTTCCCTAAGAGCACGAGCTATCGGGAGCATCTTGATGCTATCAGCTCGAGTTCCCACCACGACCATGACCGATTTTAGTGAAGTCATTTTGTTTCCTCTTATTTCCTAAAATTCCAGCATGAAGGTAAATATTTCCCCAATTTCAATTCACACTCTGTACAAAGAAACGAACTTCAGCCACACCATTCCCTAAAGGACCTTTTTATGGTACTTTCATGATTTTTGAGGACCTAGATTGGAACAAAATAGCTATAAATATTTGATATTAAATATTAAAAAGATAATGAAAAACAGACAAATCACCTACCGTGACCTCGCTTTAAAAATGAAGGTGTCAGAATCTGGTCTGAAAAAGACCTTTCAGGCGAAAGATGCGTCTTTTGCAAAACTCAACCAGATCTGTGGCATTCTTGGAGTTCGTCTGGTCGACGTGCTCCATATGGAGTCTCACTGGGCTCCCGATGTTCTCACTTTCACACCCCAACAAGAGGAGTTTCTCCTCGACGACGAGCAGGCTCTCGATGTGTTCTTTCTTATTGCCTATGACGGACTGAGCCTCGCTGAAACTCAAGAGAAGTTGGAGCTGGATCGATCCACCATCACCAAAATTGTTCGAAAACTTGATCGCCTTGGTCTTGTGGAATGGATGCCCTCTGACGAGGTGAGGTTCCCCCGAGATGGAATTGTGCTTTGGGAAGACAAGGGCGAACTTGTCGAGCATGTGAAACGCACGTGGTCCGTTGAGACACTATTGGACTGTGTGAACACGGCCGCGGAAAAGCCCAAAAACAGTTTTCACATGAAATACCTCAAACTCAGCGAACAGTCCCACGCGGAACTCCAAGATGCTGTCCGCTCCTTGTTTGAAGAATACCAACGAAAAAGCCGGCGGGAAATGTTTCTGCATGGCCACCGCAACCTCCGCGGCACCAAAATCGTCTGTGCCATCTCAGAAGGAAGTTTTGTTGGCAAGAGTTGAGGGAAGTGCCGAACCCGGTGAAAAACCATCTTGAAAGTCGACATGGCGTCGAAAAAGGTCCATGAGGTGTGCCAGGTGTTCCGGTCGCGCAATAGCCAGCTCCGTTCCACAGAGGGTGCCCAGAAACTCATGCACCGACTCTATCGTCGACAAACACTCACTTCTGGGTTGACGCTTAAACCGATACTCCGACAACCGTTCCGTTGAAAAACTCAGCTTCGGCAACTCCTGAAGAAACGGATTCAATCGGAGGATTTTTTTAGCACAAGACCAGGTGGCATCAATCAAAAAAACCACAATTCGTTTGCCATCAGCCGCTGTGACCAAGCTTCGGGCGACCTGGGGTTTTGACACCAGCTGCGCATCTTCTCCCGGAAAAAGTAAACAAGGAAACAGGTGGCTGTTCTCCAGCACCTGCAAAACCTTGGGTTCTTTTCCGAAGTCAACCCCAACAGCCAGCTGAGAATTCCGCAGGCATAAGTGAGTCAACAGACCCGTTCCCGTCGTCAGTCGTCGACGCCATTCCATTTCATGCATCAGAATCACAAAGTCTACCGAAGTTGAAAAGGGCTGGATCCGCTCGCACAAACACGACCGCTCTGATCTCAAACACTTCAAGCAGAACGGCCGCGAGCTGCCAACGGGCGCAAGGTCGGCAATCACACGAGAAGACTTTGCATCACAGGATGGGGTTGGGGGTTCTCTCGATCGTTGTCAAGCTGGAACTTATCTTGCGAAACTCCAAAAAGATGCAGCAGGGTGTTCGAAATGGAGCCGATAGTGAGATAATCGCGTTGATTGTAAACATCAGGTGAGACATCTCTTCGCACTTGACCCGACTCCACATCGAAAGGGAAGCCCATGGTTTTCACCAAACTCGGGTCTCGAGATATATGTGCCCGAGAAACCGGTGCAAAGCCATTGCCTGACTCATTCAGTTCATCCAGATCTGAAGCCCCAAAAATGCGGTTGGTGCGAATTCCGCGGCCGGCCAGCAAAACCAAATTGTTGAGGGGGTTGTGATCGGTTCCGCTCCGCTCAATGGGGTTTCTCGCCTGGCGCATCGTGCGTCCAAATTCAGAATTGAATGAAACTGTGGTCACATCGAGGAAGGAAAGACCTCGCGCTTCGTCGAACGGAGTGTCTCGTAAGAACTCCAATATCCCGCGAATTTGCAGTGTGATTTTCTGATAGTTTTCCACCTGTGCAGCGGCGGTCTGCGCATCATGCGCATCAAGATTCTCAAACACGCCCACAAGCGCGGAGCGACTCACCCCCGCCCGGAAACAACCCATGGCCGCTGCGGTTGCTTGCAGCGACTCATCTTCTGAGTCAACAACCCGCAGTCGTGCCAGCCGCTCCTGTAAAACGACTG
>JANQPW010000259.1 GCA_028285285.1 Silvanigrellales bacterium | reverse complement strand
CCCCCTCGGAAAGCACTCCGAGAGAGGCGTTAGAAGCCAGAACGAAGAGATTCGACGGTTGTCGGGAGAACCTTCAAGAACCTATCCGAACCGAGAAGCTCGAGGCGTGGCTGACCGACGTGTACGCGAAAAACGGTACACGAGGGAAGCCAGAACGAAGAGATTCGACGGTTGTCGGGTTGGTTCTTAGAAGCGGAAGTGGCTGAAGGCCTTGTTCGCTTCTGCCATTTTATGAGTGTCTTCCCGTTTCTTGATAGCAGCGCCTCGTTTGTTGAAGGCATCCACAATCTCACCCGCCAGCTTGTCGCGCATGGACTTTTCAGCACGACCGCGAGAAAAGCTAATGAGCCAGCGAATGGCCAGAGCCTGACGTCGCTCAGGCCGCACTTCCACAGGAACCTGGTAGTTCGATCCACCCACGCGTCGGCTCTTCACTTCAGCCTGGGGTTTGATATTTTCCAAAGCCGTCTTAAACACAGGCAAGGGATCTTCGTTGGTTTTTTCTTTCACGATGTCCATAGCACCATAAAAGATCTTCTCGGCGCCGCTCTTTTTGCCATGCAGCATCAAGCAGTTGACAAACTTGGTGACCAATTGGTCATGAAACACGGGATCAGGAAGGATTTCGCGTTTGACCGGACGTCTTCTTCGAGACATAAAACTAACCTTTCTTCAAAGTGAGACTTTTACTCAAACGAAACCAATGTTCCCCACAATGGGGCTCTCTTGAGTTCCGCCTGTCTTCAAAATCAAAAAACAAAGTGGTGCTCAACCTGCTTCTATGCACCCTTAGGACGTTTCGCACCATATTTGGAGCGGGCCTGGCGACGCTTGTCAACACCACCCGTGTCGAGAGCACCCCGCACAATGTGATAACGCACACCTGGAAGGTCTTTCACACGACCACCGCGAACCAAAACCACACTGTGCTCCTGCAAATTGTGGCCTTCTCCTGGAATGTAGGCGATCACCTCGATTTGAGTGGTGAGACGCACTTTAGCTACCTTTCGGATCGCTGAGTTCGGTTTCTTCGGCGTCGTGGTGTAAACACGGGTGCAAACACCGCGGCGCTGAGGGCAGTTGGCCAATGCTGGCGACTTGCTCTTCTCAACAACGGGACGACGCTCGTTTGCGATGAGCTGATTGATGGTTGGCATGTACAGATCCTTCCTGATAGTCCTGTGAACTCATGCGTATAGTCAGGCCGCTGGGTGAAGTCAAGGTCGAACTGGTGCCCAGGCGCAACCTGTTCCCCAAAGGCTTCCTCATCAAACCACACCTGTGTTATGTCAGAGGAAATTTATGGCGACACAACAGAACAACTGCGGTGCCTTTGAGCACCGGTGTGGAGGCACGCTTTATGCTCTATTTTCAGCCACTTACACGCACAATAGGCATTGCTGCTACAGTCTTTTGCTGCCAGCTTGCCACCGGTCAACCCCAAACTCTCGGGGCGAACAACCCCCTTCCGCTTGGCCCCTCTTTGGGCAAATCTCTCATGAGCGAGATTCGCTACCAAAGCCAGACCCTCGAGCGTCTTTCGATGCAACACTCCGCTCGGAAGGGTGCCCAAAGCAATCCGGCTTTTTCAGACGACCTGCGGGAAGTCTGGCGCGAAACTCTCCTTGCTCACAGAGACTACCCGTTGACCTACCTTCGCTATCCGCCCCAAAGTGAGGAAGATCTTGAGGGCGACTACGCTGGCTTCACTCAAAAATCCTCCGAACTCAACCAGTGGCTGGGCCGCATCTACACCGAACACTACACAGAAAACCTTGATATCGAAACTGTGCTGGTCGACTCCCTCCATGATCCAGATGATCCGACCTTCGTGGAGCAACTCTTTGAGGCTGCAGAAGCCCAAAAGCCCGCGGTTGGTGGAACGCTCTCCCCAGCCATTCTTCTGCCGCAACCCCTACAACTCGTGGGCTACGAAGGAAATCGAGTCACTCTCGAACAGGCTCTGCAAGACCTTCCACAGACTCCAAGCGGGGTTGTTTGGAACACCGATCTCAATCGTTTCGAATACACCAACATTCATCTTAAGCGCCAAATCACGACAATTGTGGGCTTGATTCTCAGAAACCCTTTGCGATTCCGAGAGACTCTTTTGAGTCTTCCTGAAGAACTCAACCGAAAAATCAGGCAAAATTCCGACAGCTCCAACCCCACAGACCGCACAGAACCCTTTGACCTCCTCATCGGACTGATCACGGCAGAATTCCTTGAGTGGCGCCATCGATTCAGCGGTGAACCTGAGGATTGGATTGGCACAGCTCGGCCCATGCACCGCTTTCTCCACACCTATTTTGGCATGAACGCCGAATTGGACCCCATTGGCGCTGCACTTCCCAACATCTCTGGCTCACGCTCTGAAGATGCCGAAAGAGATCTTTTCACCTTCCGCTGCGCTTACAATTGGCAACGCATCACAACACCAGAAGATGTCCCATACGGCCAACGCTTCCTGACCCGCTTCTTTGACGTGAAATCACTCTCAGTGGCTCAAATGCTCGAGAGTGGCGAAACACAGGTTGAAGCCACATGCGGAGAGAAAACCTATGAGGTGGAACTGGAAGCACAAGAGTCAGAGCCCATGACACTTCCTCCCACCTACGACCTCACAGAGCTCGCAGCAAACCGACCTGCAGAAGTGTTGGTGAGCTTTTCTCTCGTGAATGAAATCACCAAGGAGATGCTCCGCTTTCTTGAGGCCTACCTCGCAATCAATGGCTACCGATCCATCGCTGGAATGCAGGTCGTTCCCACACGGGAAACCTTTCTCGAAAATTTAGCCTCCAGCGATGTTCTCATTCCGGTGGCCCACCTGCTCGATGTCAACTCCTTTCATGTTGGCACTGAAAACTCACACAAGATGGTTTTCCAGCGCCGCTTCCGAAACCCCACGACCGGCACCCTTCAAAAGTCTCAAGTCACCGTGCTCTTCCCAAAACTCACACCCAACGAGTCTTCCTACACAACAGTGAGCCGCGATGAAATTGCCCGGGCGCTGCAGGCCCGACGCCGCAGCCGACCCGGATCTCTCTTTGTGCTGCACACTTCCTGCTATGGCGGTAAAAACCTTCGGGCCTGGACCAGAGCTTTCCGAGAAGCACTTGTGAGAGACGTGGAAGCCGGAAACCTAGGCAGCATTGCTGAAGCGAACGATGTTCCCCTGGTCTTTGCTTTCCGTGGTGGTTTTCCCACTGCGGGCCCCTTGGCCATCGCAACCAGCATGTTGCACCCTCTCAACACCATTGCCTTGCTCTCCCGAGGAGTTTCCGGCGAAGATGTTTACACTGCACTGCAAGAGCCCGCTCCAGAAGACCTCGTCTACAAGGCTCTTCGGGTAGCGGCGCGCATTTGGCCCGAACTGAACATGCCCGAAAACACAAGCTATGACCCTGTCTGGAATCTCCACTTCCCAGCACTCCTGGAAAATGACGCCTATCTCTTCGTGGTGCGGGACCCCACGGGGGAAGAGCCACCGCTCCGCTACTGAAGATAGAGGCGGCTTTTGAACAGCAAAAAAAAGCGACACCAAAGGTGTCGCTCGAGTTGAACTCTTTATGAGCTACCCCGCTGTCAATTAGCGAGGAGTTGGTGCTCCAAAGCGGCTCCGAGCCATTTCAAAGGCGTTGGCGATGTTCAGACGCCCACCAGTCAAAACAACTCCGTCAAGCCCAGGAATGGAATCAACAGATTCCAGAAGGAGTGACTTGAGGTCAGCTGCACTGAGGTCTGGATAAGCAGCAAGAATCAACGCAGCAGCACCCGCAACATGAGGCGTGGCCATTGAGGTTCCACTGTAGGACTTGTAGGCACCCCCTGGAACAGTACTGAGAACCTGAACGCCAGGCGCAGCCAAGTCAACAGTTGTTGCACCGTAGTTGCTGAAGCTCGCACGTGAGTCTCGGCTGTCAGTAGCAGCAACGGAGATGATGTTGTCCAGATCATAAGATGCTGGGTAAGAAGGCGCAGCATCGTTGTCTGAGTTCGCATTGCCAGCAGCTGCGATGAAGAGAATTCCTGCTTCACCAGCTTCTTGGATGGCATCATACAGTGCCTGAGAGAAGCCACCGCCACCCCAGCTGTTTGAGCTCAGGTGTGCGCCATTTGCTGTTGCATACTGGATGGACTTGACGGCATCGTCGCTCGTTCCCGATCCATTTGCACCGCCCAAGAAGCGCAATGCCATGATGGAAGTTCTCTGTGCAACACCGCTGATTCCAACGCCATTGCCGCCTGTTGCAGCAATTGTGCCGGAAGTGTGGCTACCGTGAGAGTTGTCATCGAAAGGACGAGCATCTTTGTCGCGGAAGTCCCAACCCACAATATCATCGACGAAGCCGTTGCGGTCGTCGTCACGACCATTTCCTGGGATCTCCGCTTCGTTGCGCCACATATTGTTGATGAGGTCAGGGTGGTTGTAGTCAACACCTGTGTCGATGTCGGCAACAATAATATCCTTGCTTCCTTGCGTGACGGCCCAAGCAGTCTCGGCATCAATCAGTTCCAAACCATAAAGATCTCCCAACCGAGGATCTTCTTCTGGCTCGTCTGGAAGATCGGGAACGTCTTCGTAGTCGGGCCCACCAACACCTGGCTCAGGTTTGTTGGGTTTTCCACCGATTTGAGTTTCATAGATGAAGTTGGGCTCAGCAACGAGGACGCCTTCAGCCTGAGCAGCTTCACGAGCAGCAAACATAGAGCCTACGCTCTCTTTCACCTGAACTTTGTACCAAGTTCCATCTTTGGCATCGAGAACAGACTGACGCACGGCCAATGAGCCGAGAGAGTCACGCGAACGATCGAGAAAGCGCTCCAAAGAAGCCTTTGACTTCACTTTGATGAGCATCTCGCCCTTCACATAAGGATGACCATCAGCATTGTAGGCAACTTCCTTTGCCTGCGCTGACAATGCTCCAGTTGCAGCAACGATTGCGGCAACGCTTCCGGCAAGAGCTCTGAACTGAGGTTGAACTTTTTTGTGAGTCGGCATTTTCTTCTCCCTTTGAAAGCTTTCTCCAAAACCCCGAAGATCCAAGACAAATCTGCACCTTCGAGAACTGTTTTCCGACATCCGCTCGGAATGTACTTCCAGGAAGATACGAATGTTCGGCCGGCTAGTCAATCGACTGACGGCAAGTTCTTCCCTTGCATGCCCAGTTTCCAAACCACAATTATTTGAAATAAATAAATTTTTTCAAATAATTCTGTAGCCCTGACAAAACTTTCCAAAGCCGTTTTTGCCCGGTTCAAACTTGACACAGAGCACAAATCGCAGACCTGAACAAACAACTCCGCAGGAAGAAGAGGACCTTAAGCGCAGCAATCCACGCCGCTAGGATGAGCAGCAATGGAGACTCATGGGAGGGCAAATGATCAATTTCATGACAACGCGAACCGCGCCAGCGGGAAAGCAAGCTCCTTCTTTGAGCCCTGAGTTGACGCCACGGCCTGAAACGCAACCCCGTAGCGAAGGGTTTCGCGAAAAACTGGAAAGCTCGACCCAAAGGAGAGAGCCGGCAGAGCGAACTCTCACGAAGCGCCAGGAAGCCGAGCCCAGAAGCAACGAGAGAAGGGAGAGTTCACCTTCAGCTTCACAGGCGGAGACGAAACCGGAAAGAACACGCAACTCACCTGCCTCAGCGCGGCCGAACCCCAATGCCGAAGACCAGACAACTCACAGCTCCTCGAGAAAGCTCGAAGGAAGGCCTTCTGCTCAAAACGCAGAACACCAAGAA
>JANQPW010000258.1 GCA_028285285.1 Silvanigrellales bacterium | reverse complement strand
GTGGGTGTCGCGGCCCGTTACTACTTCAGTAAAGACGTGCAAGTCCTCAGTCTTGTGGAGAGCGCTTTCATTGCGGGGAGTGTGAAGGGGCCAGACCTCTACAACCCTTTCAACAAAAGGTCGTTGAAAAGTCGGAAGAAAGCTATTGAGCGCGGGTTTGAAAGAAAAAACTACGTGCTGGGTCGCATGCTAGAGCAGAAGTTTATCAGCCGGGCGGAACATGATGTGGCAGTGGCGCAGGCTGTGCCCTTTGAGCAGGGCCGTTTCCAATTCAATCAGCTGTCTGTTGTGGATTTGGTCAAACGGCAGTTGCGTCGTCCTGAGGTCTTGGAGGCCTTGGGTGTTGAAAAAGTAGAGCAGATTGCCACCTTGGGTTTGAAAATCACCACAACTCTCAACAAGTCCATTCAAGAAGCGGCCAAATATGGTGTGAAGCAGAATCTCAGTCGTTTGGGAATCATCCTCAAGGGTTTTCAAAACGCAGATCCCTCTCGTGTTCGAAACCTCTCTCGTTTGAACGTTCGTGAGTTCTATGTGGGAAAAGTGAAGGGGCTGAACAAAACACCCGGTAAAGAGGTCGTCGATGTGGAGTTGGGCCTGGCGCACTGTGTGGTGCCACCTCGCGGTGTGTCCCGCGTGGCAAAGTTCCTCGACCACGGCGTGTGGGCAGGCTTGAATGCGGCCAAACAAAAGCTGTTCAAAAAACTAGGCACTGACGAAGCTGTGATGGTGAGTGTGAAACGAGAACTCGATCTGCAGCAGCTTCCAGACTGGGTGCCGGAAGAGTTGGCTCGGGCAAGCCGTGCCCTTCTGCCCGAACCCAACGGGGAGGAGATGGAAACTGGGGCGACAGAACCAGAAATGGGTGCCGAAACCGCTGGCCCGGTTTCTGTTGCTGGTGCAGGTGGGGCAGAAGAGACGGACTTGGGCATCAACCGCCAAGTCATTCGGCTGTATGAGTGTGACTTGGAAGCCCGTCCAGAGGTGAATGGAGCCGCCATTGCTATCGACAAAGGCGAGATTTTGGCCGTCGTCGGCGGTTACTCTCAAACCGAGTACAATCGTGCAATCTACGCTCGGCGACAGCCAGGAAGCACCTTCAAAACCCACACGTTCTACGCGGCGTTGCATTTAGGCTGGAACGCACTCGATCCGCTGCTCAACGTGCGTGATGCCTACGAGTGGCAAAGGCAGTTTTACTACCCACGGCCAGATCACGCCCCCGCAAGTCTCACCACAACCCTTGTGGGCGCTGGTTCGTTTTCGGAGAATCTGGCGAGTGTTTGGCTTTTGGCCCACCTCACAAAGAAGCTTTCACCGACCCAGTTTTGGGATCTTTTGGCAAATTTGGAAGTTGCCACTGGGCAGGAAGAGGAACGAGAACTGCGCCAGATCTTTCGTGACCTTTTCAATGTGGGATTTGAGAGAGACGATTTGAGTGAAGGTGTGTTGCGTGGCTTGATCAGTGAATACAGTCAAGACTTGGCCATCGTGAGCGACAAACAGCTCTATATGGTTCTCTCCACTTTGAGTGCGGGTGGGCTGCACTACGAAAAAGAGTTGGAGCGTTTGGCGAGCCTCAAAGACAAGGATGTGAGTGAGAAGGAAAAGCAAGCCCGCCAATCGATGCTGCGCAACACACTGAGCCGTTGGCGGCGACTACACGGCCTTTATCTCAAAGATGTGGAAGAACTGAAGGCCGCCATTTCACAGGGTAACTACTATTTTTCAGGGCCGGCGCTCGACCGATTCCGGATCACAGAAGAAGGAAAAATCGCTTACTTTGGAGAGGAGGGAAGTTACGAACCTCACCGCATTAGTCGGCTCATTGCCGAACCAAAATACAAGGTTTTGGGTCAGCAAGAACTTTTGCTCCGCCTGGAGGAGTTTTTCTCCCAGGGAGCCTTTGATTTTGCGAGTGACATTTGGCTCGATGGGCACCTTCCTGTCACTCTTGCTGAAGAGCTTTTGTCTCTCCACGAGGAGCGCCTCACGGCACTCGAAACACAACCACTGAGAGAACGAGTGATTTGGAATGCAGACTTGCGCTATTCAGTGGGAATGCTTTTCACTAAGCGTATGGTTGAACAGATGGGAGTGCTCTCCAAGCTCAACTGGGTTCCCTCGTTTCCTCTGGGCACCAATGAGGTGTCGCTGGCCGAGCTGGCAATGACCTATCAGACCCTTTTGGCCGGGCAGAATCACACCTTTTTTGAAGATGATAAGGCCTTGAACCAGTTGGCCTTGCTCAAGAGTATTGAAGACAGTTCTGGAAATCTCCTCTGGGAGGCAGAAAGACAAACACGGCAAGTGTTTGACCGGTTTTACTCTCCGAGCATTCTCTCTATTCTGCGGGGCACAGTCACCCATGGCACCGGTCGAGTGGCGGGGGCTTCCCTTCTCCTCCATGGTGCCCGTTCAGCCGACTCTGTTTCCGAAGAGCTTGTGAAGGCCAAAATTCGAGTGCCCACCTTTGGTAAAACGGGCACGACCAATGACTATGTGAATGCCACTTATGTGGGTTTTCTCCCCTATCCGAGATACAAAGGGGCTCAGGAGCTGAGTCCAGAAAATGCTGTGACAATTGCTACTTATGTGGGCTACGACGACAACCAGCGCATGAGGAGGAGGGGGGTGAGGATCGCTGGAGGCACGGGAGCTCTTCCAGCCTGGATCACCATTGCACAGGCCATCATTGATGAGTTCCAATATGCAGAGAGTTTTGATTGGAAGAAGATGATTGAGAACGAAGTGACTGAGGTGGCGTTTGACATAGGAACTCCGTCAAGAGTTACGGTGCCCCTCCATTCTTCAGTTGTGTTGTCTTCGGGTCTTGACACCTCTCTTGTTAAAGAAACAGATGAAGTTGACTTGGACTCATTCAACGACGACTATGCCGTGCAAGAAGATCAGATTGTGACAGTGGCTCTTCCAGGTCAGGTGGAGCGTGGGGTTTTCAACCCGCGCATTAAGATCCAATTTTTGCCTCAGCTGACAGAGGCGAGTTTGCCGGCGGCCATTCCCGAGTTCAGCATTGACCGCAACCTTGAGGGTGAAGAAAATCTACCCGAAGAGTCTTCAGATCGTTTTGCGTCTCGTAAAGAGAGAGGAACAACCGATGAGCTCGAAGAGGGAGGTGAAGGAGAAGGCTTTGACTTCTTGATCCCGCCTCCGCCTCCGGCGGATGAGGTGGTCGACGAGTAGATGTGAAGAGAAGAAACGCGACCTCCTTTATTCTTATGTGTTTTCTTGTGTTCCTGGTCACGTTTCAGGGCTGCAAGAAAAGAAACGTTTCACACACTCAGAGCACTGACGATGATCTCAACTTCCTCAATAGCCTCCAAGACTATGTGGCTTTTTGTGAAGAGAATGTGGGACCTCTTCCTATGGTTGTCACCTGTGGAGAACCGGAGGCCGCTCTCGTTTCATCTCTGAGTCTTGATGAGTATCAAAAGGCTTTGGAAAATGAAGAGGTTCGCGCCGGTCTGGGGATGACTCAGAAGCTTTTCACAGATTTGAGAGCCCATCTTGAAGGGAGAGATGCTCACAGTGATTGTGTGAACCATCGCCAGGTGGGGTTGATGTGCAATCATAACGAGTACGTTTCTGTAGTGAAAAGTGAGCAGAGCTACTTTGTGACGCAGTGTCAGGCCACTCACGCACAAATGATTTCAGGCCATTATGCACGGATCCTAGCTGTGCACCACAACACCAATTCAGGTTACACCTGCTTTTATGATGGCCGTTTGAGCTTCAACCCTCAGAAGGGGACCGATCAGAAGATTGTGAACTCCCCCAAAGACAATTCCATATACAGCCCGATAGATTGGAGGGTTCCGGAGCTCGCAAATTGTGTGGGCTGTCACGAGGCCAAACCACTGGTGCTCACCAGCTACATGATGACCCACGCCCTGCGTAGAGCGCTCAATTTGCCACACGCGGCGCTTGAACTGCCCTTGGGTGGGCCCACCACCGCTTCAAGGAAGTATTCTGTGGTTGGGTTTCCGAATCCTCAACAGTGGAGAGACACAAATCTTGCAACCGTCAAGGGGCTCTCCCTTCAGGTGAGTTCTCTGGGAGAGACGCCGCCGAAGACTTCAGGCCAGTTGAGCGACTTTGATGTCCACAGCATCGCCAAGGGGTGCACAGAAACGTGTCATTCTTTTTCAGGAATGTCCATGGAGGTCGCGAGAGGCATCTTCTGGCCGGTGCCCATTTTGGGGCCATTGACCCACTTTCACCTCTACGGCAGGAAAACTCGGCATATGGGAAGAGATCTCAACGAGGAAGAAACACTGCGCGTGATGGATGTGTTGGATGCGTGCGCGAAAAACAAGACACAGTGTTCCTTTCCTCGAGAGCCCTGAGAGGGCTGAGGCTGTGCCCCCTCGCAACCCCCACTCACCGAGTGAGGTTCACTTGGAAACCATGTGGAAGTCGGGAGTGGCTTCAGCCTCGAGGTACTGCTTGAAGCGCTTCATGAGTCTGTTGCCGTTGGCGTCAACAATGCGCTGCAGGTCATACCGGCTGAGCACGTTGCCCAACATCGCAGACTCTCGAGAGAAGGTCACAGCGTCTTTGTCTGGAGCAGCCTCAAGCTCGGCTTTGAGAGTTTCTTGCAGTTCTGCGAGCTCCTCTTTTGCCTCGTCCAGTTTCTGCTGCGCTCGGCGTTTTCCAACCACGTCGATGGCCCATTTGCCGTCAAGCTCAGCCTGCAGAGTTTCCACTTCTGCTGTCTTTGTCTTGACTCGCTGAGCCAGATCTTGTGCATAGTCTTCGTCGATGATCCAGCTGAACTGAGCCAAGGCCTGGTGGTAAGGCACGCGCCAGCGGAAGGGCTTCCATTCGTCGACAGTTGCGAAATCTTCTGTTCCGTTGAAAGTGGGTTCAATCTTCGCAAGGTCTTCGCTGAGGTCCACATCGTAAACAATCTTCAGCCCGTCGACAGCGTTTGCGAGGATGTTTCCGAAGCTGCTGGGGTGGAAAGTCCAGTTGCGGGCGCCACCAACGGCGATGAGCATGCGCTCTTGTTCAGCGCTGAATTTCGCATTGGCAAAAGAGAGCACGTCGTCGGGCAGAGGGTTGCCGTTCATCCACCAAACACCTTGGAGGCTATCGGGAAAGCCAGGAGCGTTGTTTTTGTGGCCCAGGCAGCCGTCGATGTCTTCCTTGGCAATGATGTAGTGGGTGTCGAGAGCTTTGTCATGCTCTTCCAAGAACTTTGTGAGTTCAGGAGTGGCATTGGCGAGAGCCTTTTGTGTGAGGGTTTCGCAGCTGGCAGCACTCGGTGTGAGGGGATGGCGGGCCGGGATTTCATCTTCGGCGGCTGTTTCGCCATCGGCCACAAGTGAAGCCGATTCCGAAGTACAAGCAACGGCAAAGGGAACAACCAAGAGAAAAAAGGAGAATTTCTTCAGCACAATAGCCTCCAAATCAGAGTTGATCTATCCAATGAACATCTGGGTGCATGAGCACAGTGATCAGAAGTCGAAGAGCGTTGCTTTCTGGCGAATTTTCCGCCAAAAAAGCCCATTCAACACCTTCCTTTCAGGCAGAGGTTCGCAATTGTTGGGCCACAGTGCTGAAAAGAAGGAAGGAACATACCTGAGGCAGGAATCTCACTTGGGAAAAAAGGAGTTTCTGGAGAGGTGAAGCGGTTCAACTTTTTCGTAGGTGCGCCAAAGGTTTAGACAGCTCAATCAGCTAGGGAGAGGCTTCGGTGGGGGCTGCTCCCGTTCCCGCAGAAGGGCTATCGGGGAGGTTGCGAAATGAAGAGGCTCGGCCCATCTGGGTGGAAGGCATGAGATCATCTCCGCTCACCCGGAGTCGCGGCTGGTATGTTTCCCCCAGTTCTCCTGCCAATCGGTCAAAGTCTCGGCGCAGGGCTTGGAGTATGGGTGTCACGTTTGGGGTTTCTAGTTGCTGGTAAACCCACACATGGGCATCCCACCATTGCTGCAACGAGAAAAAGTCATGCTCTTTGTAGGGAATGATCGCTCTCATCAATTGGGTCTTGGTGGAGTGGTCGTAGATTTCCAACGCCTGGCTTCCCGCTTGTCGTCTGAGACGATCCAAGACTCCTTGGTTCTTCGGCACCAACATGGCCTCGAGGGAACCCGTGTCAAAGTCAGCGATTCGGGTGCGGAGGGAGTTGATGAAGCGCTTTTCAAGCAGGTGGTCCGCATCGAAAAACGCCCCGAGAATCTGCGAACCACTGCTTGCTGCACGGCGTGCCTCAACCAGTTCGTCATACGATTGGATTTGTGGGTTGAGGCGCAGAAAAATCTCGACTGTTTCGTCGGTCATTTCGGCGTTTAGTCCCCGCGCCATAGCACTGCGAATGCGACGCGCAAACCCCTGGCCCAGAAGCCGCACGAGTTCATCAGCATAGCGTCCATTTCGCTGTTGCACGAGCCACCCAAGCTGGGTCCGCGGCCGCAGGCCCTTCGCACGTTTTGTTGCAACGTAGGAAGCGTAGCCCTGGGCGAGAAGATCATTTTGAAAACTTCGGAGATCGGGACTCATCACGGCGAGCAATCGCCTGCGCTCATGAAGCCTGAGGAAATCACCCACCCAAGGTTCGCCGAGGTCAAAGAGCTGGCCAGCCAGAGCCTCGCGTCCGTTGTTTCCTGCACCCAGTTCAAAGGCTATGCCTTGAATGAACCGCTCATAGTCGGCCCGAGGCATTCCGGCCATCACCTCAGAAAGCTCGGCGAAGAGAACTTCATCACGCAGTTCCTGCACGGCCCGCAGCAGATGGTCGCGTGTCCGGTTTTCCAAAGCCCGTGCTCTTTGCGCTGCCTGGCGCATCACTTGTTGGCCGCGGGTGCTCATGGTTTGCACCACAATGTCTCGCGTGTCCACGATTTGCCTGCGTGGACGAGCACGAGCCTGAGACTGTGCAGCAGATGACGCCGAGGAAGATCGGGGGCGGGTGGGCGTGATGCTTTGTGCCAATGGTGCGTCGATGTGTTGCATCACGCGCTCGATGGGTCGTGAGCGCGAGGTGGCACTCTCAAACAAGTTGACGGCGCGCCGAAAACCCTCTCCGGCTGCAGTGGCCTCATCGAGAATTCCCAGGCCCAGCGCGCCTGCACCCAGAAGATCCCACCACTCAAGGGAACGAGCCTCTCCCCAAATGGAGCGACCTGCGGAGCTGATGTAGAGCAGTGAAGCCACGTCGTAGAGGGTGCCCACGATGGGAATGAGGCCAATAGCGACTTCGAGAGCTGCGATTGCGAGTTGAATCTCTTCCGTGTAGCGAGAAGAGATTGTGGGGGCAACGCGGCCTCCGGTGGTTCCAGGGCGGCGACCCACTGTGGGAATAGGATCCCCGATGATGCGAAATCGGGTGAGGCTTTCGGAACTCCAACGCACAACCGGGCCAGGCCTTGAACCCACTTGATCATGGGTGAGCGTGTAGAATTGGTACACCCGGGGGTCGAGATAGGCTCCTTGTTCTGGCACTACCCCCACGTGGTTCCAGGATCTGCGGCGCAACAAGGGTGGATCTGCTTCAACACCGACCAGGTCTCTGTCGGTGGGAGACTGCCGATACCGGTTGTTCACCACGTGGTACTCCACCCGGAAGTCAACAGCGGTTTCGCGACTTTCACGAACGACTTCAACTTCAATCTCGACATTGGCTGTTTTCACAATCCGAACGGTGTAGACCGGTCCGTAGCGCAGAAGGTGGGTGCGATCGGCCTGGGGAATCCCATCGCGCTCGTTCGATTGAAACGTTGGACCCAGCAGGTTGTAGGCATAGGCCGCCGGTTCTCCGAGAGGCGTGCGCACCCTGATTTTCCATGCCGGAAGGCCCCGGTGAGCCCTCTTTTCGATGAGGAGTCCATCGGGAAGAACCTGCACAAAGGGTTGATGTTCGCGGTTTCTGGCTAAGATAGGAGTCCACACCTGCGTGTCGGAGCTGTCCCACAAACTCCGTGAGAGAGCTGTCCAGCTGATGGGTGTCATGAAGGGTTGGAAATATGTCCTATCCTGACCCAGTTCTACTTGGCTGATCTCCCGTTCCAAACGAAACACTTCAAAGCCAAGGGGAATGCGTCTGTCTGCCGAAGCGGCATTTCCCGGAAACAGCCGCGCTGCCAGAAAGCGACGGGCTGACAGGTCTTCTATCCAAGCTCCGCGAGCCAGCAAAATGCGCACGACAGGGCTGATCCCCCTCTGGAGGTCTCCGGGAATCAGCTGCCAGTGAAAGGGAGGGAGGCCGTTGTTTCGAAAGGGTTGTCCTTTGAGCCGAACGCGGAACAGCCGTCGTTTGTTGAACCCCGTGGTTTGAACCAGATCCACAATCGCTTCAGATACGGGGCTGCTCCTTTCGCTGTTGTCATCAGCGGTTTGTGTTGTGACCAGCGCGCGCAGAGAGAGGCGATCCTCAAGTTGGTTCAGC
Organism: Silvanigrellales bacterium; assembly: GCA_028285285.1. GTDB lineage: Bacteria > Bdellovibrionota_B > Oligoflexia > Silvanigrellales > Silvanigrellaceae > JANQPW01. The sequence goes on along the minus strand of JANQPW010000258.1, from coordinate 6,484 downwards.
GATGCAAAGTCGATCATCTCTTTCCCCTGGTTCAGGCAGGTGACCTTTCAACCCACTCACCACTCGCGTTCTGTTCCCACTCCGGAAGACTGTCGTCTTCCCTGAGCTTCACAAGCCGGGTGGGCACCACAACGGGCCAAGGCTCTCCCCATTTTTCTTCCCCGCCGGGGCGTCCCAGCCTTTCGGCCACCTCATCGGCGAGGGGAAGATAGAGATCGTCGCTCACTGTGGGAAGGGTTCCCCCCAGCCAAGGCTCTCCAAAAAGCCGGAAATGGTCGAGGGCCGCACCAAAGCCATCACGCACGGGCAAGACCACGCGAGCATACCCTGCCTTGAGAAAGCCTTCATATTCAGGGTCGTCATCTTCAATCAGAACTCGGTTCTCCCAAGTGGACTTTCGCCCCCAAAAGTAGGGGTAGGTGATCCAGGAGAGGTTCTCCCACTCAAAGGCTTGTTCAAAAAAGCGCACATACTCACCTTCGGAGGCAGCTTCTCCAAAAGCCATTTCGGGGAGATTGGCTGTTCCGTTTCGTGTGGCATTGAAGAGGTCGAAGTGTTGTTCTGTGAGCAAGCTGATGCAACTGCGCTTGATCTCATCGACCATGATGTTTCGGTTTGCAAGTTCTGAACTGCTTTGGATCTCGAGAGGAGCGTCGGCCATGAGGTCGGCAAGCTTTGCTTCCTGTTCCGATTTTCGTGTGCGGTAAGCCTGAACCAACTTTGCATAGGTCTCAGCCTGCCAGATCTGTTTGGCTCGATCTGTGGCTGCGCAAAGAACCTCCACTGCAATGGCCACATCGCCAACCTTGTCTGTGACCATTGCGAAGGGAATGGATTCGTTTTCAAGGTCCAAGTCGGTGTTCCAAACCCATGGCCCACCAGAAAAACGATGGGATCTCTGCCCAATGATGACATCAACCGACCAGTTGTCCCAAACCGCGACCACGGCGCCGACAGTGGCCTGATAGGCCTCAAACCCAGGAGGCACAGAGATGCGGGTGGAGTTTGTGAACTCCTGATCTTTGTCTTCTCCACCCGTGTTGAAGTCGTAGGAAACGGTCACAAAGGGTTCTGGGGGTGGCTCAACATCTGTGGCGTGGTACGTGCTCACAAAGTCTTGGTAGTTGTCTTCGTCTAGATCACTCGGCTGAATGGTGAGCTCAGGAATTTCCTCAATCTCAACGAAGGACTGCCGACGGCGGCTGAAGAGTTCCATCAACAGGGCACCTGGCTCTGGTATCATGAGATCATAGATCTCTTTGAGTCCATAGTTGTAGGTTTGAGCCTCATAGACTTTGTGAACCCACTGGTACACCCCACTCTGATTTCCCGTGCCAGACTCGTTGTCGAGCTCTCGGGTCACGGTCTTTTCAGTCTCCTCTTTCACACGAAGGGTCTCTCTTCTGAGGAGGCGTTCGGTCACTTTCTCTGAAGCTTTTTCTGTGACCTCTCGGGCCACTTTAGAAGAGGTTTTGACTTTGTCCTCGGTGACTTTTTGCCAAGACACTTCCCCACTGGCCTTGTACTTGAACTGCGGGCCCAGCTCCCCAGAAACTTCCAGGGAGCCTTTCACCCCCAAGGTCTCTTTCAAAGAAGTTTCGGTCTCTCGAGCCAACTCAAATCTGTCGGTTGATTCGAGTGAAGTCTCCTTTGTGGTTGTTTCTTCAGTTTCCGTGACGATCTCCCGTTCCGTTTCGTGACGCACACGGTCGACCGTTTCAAATTTTTCACCCCGCAAAACGTTTTGAATGTGAGACACATCAGCTGTGACGTACTTCACGAGCTGCTGCCGAACGATGAGCAGTTCCATTTCTCCGGCGGGGCGAATGTCGGCGTGAGTGGTGGGAACTTCTCCAGGCAAGCCCACAAGCCCTGGCAGGAGATCAAGGTATTGCGAAGGGTTGAGGGCTAGGAATGCCGAAACAGGATGAAGCGTTGACTTCATCAAGACTTGCCCCCTGCGGCGGTAAGACGTGGCTCCAAAGGGCTGCATGAGCTTTCGTGCTTGGGCGGCGACCTCGCGCTTTGCTTCCTTCAGGGCTTTGATGTTTTGCATGAGTGGCCCGCTGGGTTTGAGGCCCAAGGAAGCCATTGTGGTCACTGTTGACCTCTCGATGTTTTTTAACCCTCCGGGTGAAAGCTGCAAGGTGCGCAGTGTTTGCTCTCCTGGTTGAAAAGCAGGTCGACCTTTGAGAGCGATCCGCGCTGTTGGTTGGAAGGCCAGGCCAGCAAAGTCTGCAGCCAGAGAGTCGGAACCGGCCCTGCCCAGAAGGGAATAGAGAGATGAAAATGACGAATTTCCTGTGTTCGTTGTGGTGTTGCCGGAGCCACGGGTGAGATCCAAGTCGGGAGAAGAGAAAAGCGCAGCCAACCGCGTTTTTCGTATTTCGAAGTCGGACTTAAACAGCGAAAAGGGTCTGAATTCTTCAGGGCTGAGGGCCCCTTCCAGGGGCTGCTGTGGGGTCACATTGAAGTCGCGGGGTTGGAGCTTTGTGAGGTTGCGAATACTGCCTTCAAGAGATCCGTAACGTTCACTCAGCTCTTTGAGGCGGACCTCGAGATCCACATGCGGGGGGCGATCGCGAGGTGGGGCGGTCTGTGGCGTTTGCAGGAAGCTGGGCAATCGCAGGGTTTGATGCCGCACCTGCCGCAAGCCAAGCAGGCTTTCGGGAAATGAGGACTCTCTTTCCATGGTTTGCAGTAAGGAAATCACCCTCAAATATTCTGCAAGGAGATGAACCGGCAAGCGGTGGAGAGAGGGAAGAAGCTTGATGGCCAGAATGGAGTCTTTCACTCGAGTTGTGTTTTGTTGGGTTGAGGAGTCACTTAGAAAATCTGCAAGTGAGGGAGCGCTCAACAGACTTTCCAGAGCTCGAACGATGTTGTCGAGCTCTTCTCGCAAAGAAACTGGCGAACTGGCTGCCTGCTCAGTCAGTGCATCCACTCGTTGTGCAAACTCACGCAGAAATCGAAATCCAGCAAGTTGTGAAGGGTTCGAAACAAGCTCGTCGGTCTCCGCGAAGCGGCTGGCTTCTGCTTTCAAAAGCCTCAGCCGGCGAGGCCCAACACCACGCACAGCGCCAAGCCGCGCTTGGAATGCGCTCGATGTTGCCAAATCAATGGCTAGGATTTCTGTTGCTGGGCTCGGAACATCTCGAACAACGTTGAAGCGAAATAGAGTTTCCATTTTGGTGCACCTCTGGTCTTCTCAGTGGAGTGAAACCTCGGTATTTTTAGTGAGATTGATTTGAGGATCAACTTTGGTGAGTTACGGTTTTCCGCAGCGATTACCGCGGCCAGACTCACATAAATTGCAAGGGATCATTCACACATTTTTGGCATTTTCAGTTAGCCATTAGCCCCACAGGCTTCGGGGGGCAGGGATCACCCATCACGTGTGATTGCAACAGTGCTTCTTCCTGTTCCTTTCTCTTCCCGGGGTATTCTGAAATGGGTTCTGTTCGCTCTACTAGGGTGCTTTGCAGACCAACATACTCGCTCACAAACGAGTGCATCCAAAAAAGCCATTCGGAGTCTGGCATTTTTGGAGCCAGGCCCTTAACTCTTCGGACCGAATGGTGAAGGCGCATATCTTCGAGCCCTCGTCCGGGGCCGGTAAAATGCAACTTCAGGAGATCAAATTCGCTGTCAAAGCCTCTTGAAATGACACCGTTTTCATCGAAAGAAATGTGAACATCGTCACCCTTTGGGTCGAGGAAACTTCCAGGCAGTGTCAGTGCAGAGCGGACGAGGTCTTGGTACTCTTGAATGCCATTCAATTCCCGAGCGATTTTTTTGGCAATTTCGTCCATCTCTGCGCGCTCCATTCGGGGAATCGTTTTGGTGTCAGCGTACACCTCACCCAGAATCAGGGGAACCAAAATCTGAGCTGGGTTTATGGGTGTTCCCAAGAGGAAGAGCATCAAAAAAAAGTTTCTCCTGCTAAAAGTGCTGCTCCACAGTGAAGAGGTAAATCTGCGAAGGGCTCCACGTGAAGTGCTGGCTTTGAGTTTCTCAAACTTGTCTCGGAGCTGCTGAATTTCTTCATCTGAGTTGTTTTTCTCGGATTGGGCGCGCTGGCTCAGTTTAATCGAGAGATAGGCTCGATGAATGCTCAGAGATTTCTTAGGATCGACCAGCTCAATTGGTCCGGGCCCCAGGAGTAGGCGATTCACGTTTGCTTTCAGATCGGATTTGTTACTTTCATTGCTGAGTTCGGTTGCTGTGCCAATGGGTTTGCCTTCGGGGGTGAAGGCTTGCTGCATGTACTTGGAGCCGCGCCATTGTAGCAAAGAAACTTTCTTGCGGTACCAGCAGAGGTAGTTGGGGTCTGGCATTTGATGAAAGTAGTGGAGCGACTCAAGATCCTGATTTTGGTGCACAACACCAGTGTTGGCTTGAACGTTTGATCTCTGCTCGTTTGGTTTTTTCACGCAGGCAAGAGGGCTTTGTAGGAGCAGGGTCAACGAGAGGAATAAACGAGCCAAAAGGGAGATTCTTTTCACGAATTCACCTCAGGTGAGTCTGTTGCGGGAGATATTGGAATAGTGTAACACGAGGGAGGTAAACTGACCGGAGAACTTGTGAAGAGACCTTTCTATCCCATCGTGTATGTTCGTGGTTATGCATCGACCGATACCAACATTGAGAGTGTGGTTGAGTCCCCGTATATGGGGTTTAATCTTGGCTCGACGAAAGTGAGGCAAAAGCACGATGGTTCCATTGAAAAGCATATTTTTGAATCCCCGCTGATGAGGCTCATCAAAGACCACGGGTACGTCGACACCTTCCAAGAAGGGGGTGTTGTTGAAAAAGCGCCTGCCAAGAGCATTTGGATTTACAGGTACTATGACAGCCTGTCGGAAGACGTTGGCAATGGGGAAAGACTTGGTATTCAGGAGTTTGCCAAGGGTCTTGATCTTTTTCTAAAGAAGGTTCGCCAGGCGACCTGTGCAACGGCTCAAGAAAGAAAGAGGTTCAAGGTTTACTTGGTTGCTCACTCTATGGGTGGCCTCATCTGCCGATCCTACCTCCAAAAAATCTCGCGGGACAATCACCAGGTCGACAAAGTCTTCACCTTTGGCACCCCACACAATGGCATCGACTTTTTTGGTTTGAACGTTCCCTATTGGGGACCTTTTCAGTCTGGAAACTTTAACCGCGATAAAATCAAAGAAGATCTGGGCATTCCCCGAACAAAGCCGGCAAACTCACTCTGCGGTCACTTTCCAGAGGAGCGCTTTTGTTGCCTCATTGGAACAAACTCGAAAGACTACACCGTGCAGAGCAAAAACATGATCAGCACAATGAGTGATGGGCTTGTGGCAACGAAGAATGCCCATGTGGAGGGGGCATCTCGCTGTTACCTCCATCTCTCCCATAGCGGGCCCTACGGAATGGTCAATTCCGAAGAGGGTTATCAGGCACTCCAACGGTTCCTCTTTGGTGATTACAGAATCAAGATAGAGATGGTGCCCGAACGAATTCGCCTTCCGAAGACGGTTCAGACGGCCATTGATTCAGGAAAAAATGTCAAAGGTGTGTACTATGTTGATGTGGACGTTCGCATGCGCGGGTTTGTTTCCTCTGTGTATGAAAGACGCAAAGAGCAGGGCTCGGCAATCTTTCGTCAGAGCATGAAATCCGGAGACGCTTTTCAAAAATGTGTTCTGTACACGGGCTTTCTCTCAAGGCAGCTCAAGAGGAGTTCAAAGAGAGATCTGAGTTTTTCCTTGCAATTCAGAGTCTCTGTGCCTGAGTTTGAAGTTGAGAAGAAACTCTGGTTTGACGACCAATTTCCAGGATCCGACCTGGTAAACGACTCCATCACGTTCAGCCTCACCCCACTCTCTGGCGGTTTGAAGGTTGGCATTTCTCTTCGATCTCAAGAGGTCTTGGGGAAAGTGCTGAGGCCGAAACTGGTTTCACAGAGTCGCTCTCGGGCCGTCTTATCAATTCCCTTCGGGCCCGATCGCTCTTTCAGGTCTTCTGTGGCACCCTCACTATCGGGCTTGCTCAGGGTTCAAATTGATCGGTGGAACCACGAGAGCTCTTCGAATTGAGGAATGTGTTGGTGACCCGAGAAGAGGTTTCATAAATGAAAATCTGCTTCCTCGTCTTCTTCTTGTTGTTGAGTCTAGGCCAGTTTTCCTGTGTTCGGCTTCAGCAGAAGAACAATACCTCTCAGCTCGTCAAAAAAGATATCGGATCGGTCGACTCTTCAGAACCAAATGCAGAAAGCCCTCGTTTCTTTACAGCTGAGGAAATTGAATCTCTCAGGGGGAAAAGGTGGGGGGCTCAGGAGAGTCAGCGGTTGCAATGCTGCACCGTCAAACAAATTTTCTCGGGTCAATCTCATTTTGCCGGGGTCTCTCTTCTTCCGAAATTTCTTCGCTTTGCCTTGCCATCGCACAACATGTCTCTCCGTCGCTATGAGTTCAGGGCGTTTCCTTTGCCCACCCTCCTGACCAATAATGGTGGAGGT